>CAYWBC010000209.1:0-3830 GCA_964456285.1 uncultured Bacteroidales bacterium | reverse complement strand
TGCGACCCCCTGCTCCCAAAGCAGGTGCGCTAACCGGACTGCGCTATACCCCGGACAAAATATTTTAAGAACCTATGCTAGCAGGTGCGCTAATCCCGAAAAATAGAAAATTTTCAATTTTCGTTATTTTTCGAGGATCCTCGAATTTTCATACAAAGCCAAGCTTTGGAAAATTCGGGACCGGACTGCGCTATACCCCGCGGTGTATGCCGAAGCTTTAGCGAAGGCGTATTTCCTTCTTCGAAAACTTTGGCAGAATAAAACAGGTATTCAAATAAAATTGCCCTCATCTGAAGGCGGCACAAAGGTATTAAAATCTGCAAATAATACAAATGGAATTTATTTAATCTGATTATTTGTTTTCTATTTAAATATTTTTACTATTCTATTTATTATTATTGAAGAGAAACTTCAGAAAACAATCTATGAAACCCTTTCTGCAGTTTGATTTCTCAGGAGACTTTTCTCTTAATAAAGAAACTCCTGATAATTATTTTGGACCAGGTTTAGCTTATAGAATTCCCCGGTAAATCAACTTCAATTCGTAATAGCAAATCAATTTTTGCACTTTGGAATTTCTTAATGTTGAATAATTGATTCTCTATTGAAATTTTCATTTATATTTCTTATCTTTACTAATTCTTAAATAAGAATAAATCTTATATAGTAAATATTCAAACTATGAGCATAGACCAACTTCGGAAATCTTTAATGAAGAATAATTTGAAGGTTACGCCTCAAAGGTTAGCTGTTCTTGAGGCTTTGTCGAAACTTGAAAATCATCCGACTACCGAAAATATTATCCAGTTTGTGAAGGAACATCATCCCAATATTGCAATTGGAACTGTATATAATATTTTGGATGCATTTGTTGTTAAAGGCATAGTAAAAAAGGTGAAGACCGATAGAGATATTATGCGATATGATGCCATTACTGAAAACCATCATCATTTATACTGCTTTAGGTCGGACCGTATTGAAGATTATTATGATGAGGACCTTGACCAGATAATTAGGAAATACTTTGAAAAGAAGCACATTCCTAATTTTAGTATCGATGATATTAAACTACAGATCATTGGGAAGTTTTCGGATAGATAGCTAATTAGAAATTTTATTTAAGGATGGAATTTTTCCAAAAATATTTAGGCATTAAACCAGCAATGTAATATTTCAAATCAATTAATTATAAATATAAAATCAAACAAAATGGAAGAAAATCAAATTCAGGAAGTGGTAACTATGCCACGTATTGGAGATCCTGCTCCAAAATTTGAAGCCATAACTACTCAGGGTAAAATCAATTTCCCTGATGATTATTCAGGTGAGTGGGTGATTTTATTTAGTCATCCTGCCGATTTTACTCCGGTATGTACATCGGAATTTATGACTTTTGCCACCTTGGAAGAGCAGTTTAACAAAGCCAATTGCAAACTGGTTGGACTTTCAATTGATGGGCTATATAGTCATATCGCATGGTTGAGGACCATCAAGGAAAAGATTGAATACAAGGGGATGAAGAATGTTGAAGTAAATTTCCCATTGATTGAAGACATCAAAATGGATGTTGCCAAGAAGTATGGAATGATTCAACCCAATGAAGATGGAACAAAAGCAGTAAGAGCTGTTTTCTTTATCGATCCGAAAGGTATTATTCGTGCAATAATCTATTATCCATTGAGTCTTGGCCGTAATTTTGATGAGATCTACAGAGTGGTTGTTGCTTTGCAAACTGCAGATAAGTTTTCGGTAGCAATGCCTGCAGACTGGAGACCTGGAGATGATGTAATAGTTCCACCTGCCGGATCATGCGGAGTAGCTAAGAAACGTATGGAAGGTGAAGCGAAAGATACCCATTGTTATGATTGGTTCTTCTGTACCAAAAAACTGGATAAGGACACTGTTCTTAAATCGATTTTAAAGAAATAGGTATTTCTTATTACACGTTTGTAACCGCTTGTTTTCTGAGAAAGCAAGCGGTTTTTTAATGGATAGCTTAGCGAAGAATGGTCTTCATGGCTATATCCAATAGCGGAAATGCAACAAGATAAACAAACAGAGTTATTACAATTACTCCCAGGAAATTAAGTATTAATCCTGCCTTGGCCATGTCCTGAATTTTTAAATACTTGCTCCCGAAAACAATGGCGTTTGGAGGTGTTGCAACAGGCATCATAAAGGCAAATGAAGTGGCAATGGTGGCAGGAATCATTAATGCAAAGGGGTGAACCTTTAGTGAAATAGCCATGGCTGCAAGTACAGGCAACATCATGGTAATGGTGGCAGTGTTGGATGTAAATTCGGTAAGGAAAGTCATAAGAAGGCATATGGCAACTACCAAAATGAGTATTGATCCATACTGTATATTTCCGAAAGCATTGCCTATCCATAAGTCCAGACCAGTTTCACGAAAACCAGCTGCCAGGGCAAAGCCTCCACCAAATAGAATCAGAATGCCCCAGGGAATACGCCTGGCCCATTCCCAATTAAGCACGTATTCTTTCTTCTTAATACTGATTGGAATTATAAATAACAACAATGCACCGGCCATGGCAATTGTGCCGTCATGTACAAATTCTTCAATACCCAAAAAATTCGTCCAGCCCGTAATAGTGAATTTTCCAATTTGTATATCTTTTCTGAAAATCCAACTCAGGGATGTGAGCACGAAAACAAAAAGTGTAATTTTCTCTGCAGGTTTCATTTTTCCCAGTGAAGAGAGTTCATCCTGTATAATGTTTTTTCCTCCAGCAAGGCTAAAATTTTTCAAGGGAGCACCAAAATTCACCAGGTAATACCAGGTTAGGGGAAGGAAAACTATCACGATGGGAATTCCAATAAGCATCCACTCCGTAAATCCTATCTGTGGCATTTCAGGAAATAAGGATTTGGCAATTCCGGCAAAAACAATGTTCGGAGGAGTGCCTATTATGGTTCCCACTCCGCCAATACTTGCCGAATAGGCTATACCCAGCATCAGGGCAGTGCCAAATCTGAAATTTTCCTTTTTTGGTCTGGTTTCTGACCCTGCCTGTAGCTTGTATGCATGATCTATTATCGCCAGTGCAATTGGCAACATCATCATGGCTGTTGCAGTATTCGATATCCACATGGATAAAAATCCGGTAGCAATCATAAATCCAAGCACTATTTTCTTAGCTGATGTACCCACTATCCTTATAATATTCAAAGCAATTCTTTTGTGAAGATCATGGCGTTGCATGGCCATGGCAATCATGAAGCCTCCCATGAATAAAAAGATATTTGGATCGGCATAGGAAAGAGCAACTTTTGTTGCACTTAATATACCGGCAAGAGGGAAAAATACTACAGGTATTAATGCAGTGGCAGGTAGAGGGATGGCTTCTGAAATCCACCATACTGCCATCAGCACAGCACAGGCTGCAGTCAGTTTTGTACTATGGCTCATTGAGCCATTGTCAGGCAAGGAAAGAATCAGCAGGAAAAGTATAAATCCTGCCAGAAAACCAATTTTATTTTTCAGGCTCTTTATCCACATACCTTCAAAAATAAAGTTTCTGAGTTAAAATCGATTAGTAGCTTGCTAATAATTTGCATTTCATGGTATGTTTGGCTTTCGAATATTCGACGTCACTTCTAATTGAATTGGCATTTTTAGATCAATTAGGATTGCGTTTCGTGGTAGGTTGTAGCAATGAATATAATTGGCAGTGGAAACGCTTTATTGCCGGTGCTCTAATCCCGGGGCTTCAGCCTTTGGTGTTCGAAACCTGAGATATTTAGGAAACGGACTCTGATACTTTGAATTGCCTACGTGTTTTATTCAGTGCTCCTCCCACTCTGGCAAG
>CAYWBC010000208.1:0-3846 GCA_964456285.1 uncultured Bacteroidales bacterium | reverse complement strand
CTATAGCGTTGCAGATTACAATGAAAGTACAGATCCTAATGTAATTAAACTAAATATAACTCACCTAATCTCAGAACTAAAAGCCAACCCAACCTCTGGTATCTATTTATCAGATAGAGAAGAAACAAGAAGATCATTTTACATGTACAATTTATCTTCATATCAAGATCATCAATTACCTTCATTTGAAATAGAATATTACACAAACAATAATAGAATAAATACTAATGCTACTATTGGCACACCATATTCAGTTTTATATGAAATTGATGATGGTGGTTGTAAAGCTTCAGAAATTCAGACTGTTTTAATAAAACAAACACCAACATCAAATTTCATCGCACCATCCTTCTGCTTAGAAGAACTCCCTGCTGAATTAACTGGAGGAAGTGCCAATATGCCAGGCAGTGGAATATACATTGGAGATAATGTTATTGATAATGATTATTTTCATACAAATGAACCTGGCAATTATGAAGTAATATATGAATTTACAGCAAACAATGGCTGTAAAAGCCAGTCCACTGAAAATGTGAATGTTTTTAGTCCTCCAAGTTTTGAAATTACATCAGTAGATGATATATGCGGAGGAAATCAAATTACTGCATCTGTACCTACACCATCAAATTACACAAGTATAAATTGGACTCTTGATGGTCAAAATATAACAGGTAGTTCAATAAATTTCACTCCTGATAAATCATTTTCCGGATACAAACACCTTGAAGTAGATGTCGTTGATATGAACGGGTGTTCTAATACAATTGAAAAAGACATTGAAATTTTTGAAACACCACTATTAACATTAAATGACAGGTCGGAATGTCAAAATACATCATTCGAATATTACCCGGATATAGTAGGTATTTCTGATGGATCAAATTTAAGCTATAGGTGGTCAACAGGAGCAACAACTGATCATATTAATGTTTTTGTACAAAGCACTCAGCAAATAGGATTAACTGTCAGTAGTCAGAATAATTGTACTGCAAGCGATAATATGACTATTATAATGTTAAGTTCACCTAATGTTAGTGTAAATAATGATGAAGTTTGTTTTGGACAGCAAACTACTTTAACGGCTTCTCCTTTTATTCCTTCATGGTCTTATCAGTGGAGTAATGGATATAGAGGTAATGAAATTACCATTATAGCTAATAATGCAGGCAATAATGAATATACAGTATGGGTAACAGATGACAATGGTTGTATGAATTCTGCAACCTCTGTAGTACATGTTAATGAATTGCCTTCATTTACATTACCAGATAAAGACGCATGTTATGGAGTTGAAACCACAATCTCAGCACCTCCTGGTTTTAGAAATTATGTATGGAGTACCGGAGTATCTGGAACCTCAGTTATTAGTATTACTCCATCAACTTCTCAATTGATAAGTTGTGAAGTTGAAGATTATAATGGATGTAATAATTCCGCTTCTATGACACTTAATGTGCATACGCCAATGCCTCTTTTCATGCAAAACATTGATGCTTGTAAAAATGAAATAGTGACACTTGAAGGACCTTTGGGCTTTGATTATTATCGTTGGAGTAATGGAGTAGAATTTAGAACAACAGAAGTTATTGCTGATCAAAATCGGAATTATACTCTTGAGGTTGTAGATGTTCATGGTTGTGAGAATGAGGCTACCATGACGCTTTTTGCAAATCCATATCCAATAATTGACATGGCAAATTATGGAATAAATGAAGGAGAGTCAACAACTATTTACGCGCCATCTGGTTATAGCCAGTATTTGTGGAGTACCGGACACATTGATGATTTCATTACTGTTTCTCCGCAGGAAGATACAGAGTATTGGGTAAAAATAACTACCGATGTAGATTGTGCTTCTTCTGATACATTTATGGTAAAAATTTATGATATACCGGAAATTGTTATTGATGATATCAATATGTGCCTTGGAGAAACAATTGAAATTGAAGCTCCTGAAGGATTTGTTACTTATAATTGGACAACTGCTGAACAGACATATGAAGGAAGGGTTATAAGTGTTTCACCTGAAATAAACACGGTATTTAATCTTGAAGTTACAACTCCTACAGGTGGAGTTGGAGGAACAAGTTTTATTGTATATGTATATGCACTTCCTGCAATTGATGCCGAAGATGATCTTATATGCTATGGACAGTCTAAAACAATTACAACTCTTGATGGTTTTTACTCTTATTTATGGTCTACTGGCTCAACAACTAATACAATTACTGTTTCGCCAATTGAAACTACAACTTACGGCTTAACCGTAACAAGTGAATATGGCTGTAAGAATGAAGCTGGTATTAAAATAACCGTAGATAATCCTAACACTGATTTTACTGCAAGCATGGAGAATATACGTCCGGGGGACCCAGTTCAGTTTGTCGTAAATACAATCAATGAAACTTCTGAATATAAATGGACATTTGGAGACAACACAGGTGGAATTGGACCAGATATTATTCACTATTATTATGAGGAAGGTTTGTTTGATGTAAGTTTAGATATACTAAGCGAAAATCAATGTGCTGCATTAAACACAAAGCTTGATTTTATAAACGTAAATGAAAATAATTCTGGTGTTTCTGTCAAAGAAAATCAGTTAGAAATGCTCGGTATTAAATTGTATCCTGTTCCTGTAAGATCAGACTTACATATTGATGCAAGCAGTTACAATAAATCAAACGAAATAGATATTTCAATCTATACCAGTTCTGGTAAGCTTATGAGTAATTTTATGATTCATCCTAAAGATATCTATGAGCTTAGTATGTCTGATTACCCTAATGGGTCATACGTTGTTATGCTCAGAGTAAATGGTATTATTTCATCACAAAAAATTGTGAAAATTGGCTAGCCATAAAAAATTAAATACAGCGGGAATACTTCTTTTAGTATTCCTGCTCTTTGGTTGTGAAAAGCCAAAGGATTATTTCTTTAGCAATAACGATGATCCCCAGGTTTCACTTAAAACATCTACAGGATATTCCCTCGAACTATCTGATTTGCACAAGCAATCTACAGGTGAAAAATATGGATGTATTTTTAAATATATCGATGATCAGGATTTTGAATCTTTAGAAGTAGATTTTATAAGCGGTAGCGGATCATGGGAAACAGTAGATTCAAACTTTCTTTTTTTGCCTGACACTACAGGACAACACAATTTAGTTTTACGATTTATTGACCCTTATTCACAAGAGACTACATGTAAACTAAGTTTAAATGTCTTTTGGAATCTGAAACCAGTAGCCTCTTTTGAATACTCCATTTCAAGTAATATATTGAGCATCGATGCTTCTGAAAGTTATGATCAGGATAGCGAGTATGGAGGCAGTATTGTAGATTATAAGTTTTTGCTGGATGGCAATGAATTCATTCTGCAAACACCATTTTTCAATCAAAATATCGATCCTGAAAAAATTCATATCATTAAGCTGCAAGTTCGGGACAATGACGCAGAATGGTCAGCACTTATTAGCGATATAATTCCAACAAATAATTAATCAAAGATTTACTGCTTCTGCAAATATCCTGTTGTAATTATCATCCAGGTCTTTAGCTGTGATGTGATTTTTCACTTTTAATGTTACACGTTCAAAAGGCATCAAATCAAAATTTACTTTACGGGATTTTCCATCGGAAAGCACCAAAAACTCTCCTACTCGGGGTCGGCCCATCCCCCTAACCAAATATATACAAAAGTTTATATACAAACCGATAATCAAGCACTTACGCCAAAAAATTGATGCTACTATAATAATGATAAAGACAATTGTTTATATTCGCTAGTTGTAGGTAATGGCTGACCTAGCGTAAAATAAGATCAATATTCTTCTCTTTTAA
>CAYWBC010000207.1:0-3892 GCA_964456285.1 uncultured Bacteroidales bacterium | reverse complement strand
ATTAACAAGTTAACAACAGTTAACAAGAAAAGAAAAAGTAGCAAAAAGAAAAGAAGTTCAACTACTTACATTATTATGTTATTTTTATTGTTAATAAAGGATGGCTAATATAAAGTGCTTCTAATAATCAACTAATATTTAATACACTTACATAATTATGACACTTGATATATTTCGTATTATTAGTATAATATCAATCTTCCAATCATTGTTGCTGGCTGCTGTTATATTCACCAATAGAAAGCAACGGAGTTTCAGAAATATAATTTTGGCTATTATACTGGTTGTTTTTGCACTTTTAATATTCTCAATTTTTACGACTAGCATAGGGATTTGGCAATATTTTATGTCTTATCATAAACCGATCTTTTTGCTTCGTCAAACAGCATTAATCCTCGGGCCTCTTGTGTATTTTTATATTTTGTCAGTTTTTAATCAAAAAAATTCCTTGTCGTCAATTGATATTCTTCATTTTATTCCATACATACTTTTTTCTGTCTATTTAATCATTCAACTTCGGTCAACAAAAGAGTTTATTATTTGGGATACTCATCTTACCAATTTTTCAAGTGGATTCATACTGTTTCAAAACATTAGTTATCTGGTTTTATCCTTTTTTAAGTTAAAATGTAATCATATCAAGCTGAAAGAAGTTTTTATTGTCAAAGGAGAACCACATAAATTCTGGCTAGGCATATTCATGGTAGCTTTCATTATTCTTTGGTTACTTAAACTACATATTTTCTTGTTTTGGGATATTGGCAAAATTCATCAGATATGCCCAAGTACAAATAACATGTATTTCTTGGTATTCTTCTTTTTAATTAATCTATTATGGTTTGTTTCGTTGAGTAATCCTGAAATTCTAAAACAAACATTAAAATATAGAAACTCACTGCTAGATTCGGAAGAAAAAGAAACTAAGACCAACCTACTCTTGTCATATATGAAAGAAGAGAAACCTTTTCTAAATCCTAACATTTCTTTAAACATTTTGTCAAAAAAAACAGGAATATCAGCTAAGATACTATCTCAGATAATAAATGAATATGCGCATAAAAACTTTAATGACTTCATTAATTCATACAGAATAGAGGAAAGTAAAAAGCAATTAAGAGAAAAAAATAATAGCGAAAAATATATATCTGAAATTCTATATTCAGTTGGGTTTAATTCCAGATCAAGTTTCTACAACGCCTTTAAGAAAAATACAGATCTTACTCCGGGCGAATACATTAGGTTACACTCATAAGTCCTCTTATTATAAAAAAATGTGTTTGGAATCCTGATTCAAGACAATTCTTTTGTTTCAATAACTTACATTTCACATGCAATTTCAATATTAATGATTAAATCCAATAGCCATGAAAAATTTTATCATAACAAGCTTGATATTATTGACGATAAAAAGTACTTCGGGGCAAATTCCAGAAATTGATTATTTCGGACAAATACCTCCCGGCGATTCAGCAATTGTTTTTGCTCCTGATATTATATCCCTTCCCAACAGATACAATATGCATGGAAGTTTTACACCAGATGGTAATGAATTTTGCTTTACAGTGACAGACGGAGCTTGGAGCTATTGTACTCTTTACTATACCAAGTTTGAAAGTGATGAATGGTCAATTCCTCAGGTTGCTCCATTTGTAGTAGGGAATGTTTGGGATCCTTCTTTTACCCCAGATGGTAATAATCTAATCTATACAAGTGCAGATGGTTTATGGATGCTTGAAAAAGAAGGCGATAGTTGGGGAAACCCGGTTAAATTGGTTTCTCCAGTAAGCTCAAGTTCTGGTGAATTTTCTTCATCTGTTTCACTAAATGGAACTATTTATTTTTTCTCTCGTCGAAGTATGGATATTTATCGGGCTATAAAAGAAGATGGACTTTATGTAGTTGAAAAATTACAAAGCCCTATCAATGATTTTAATGACAGAGAACCTTATATTGCACCTGACGAAAGTTATATAATATTCAATTCAGGTACCAGACCAGATCAGTTAGGTAATGGGGATTTATACATAAGCTATAATATAAATAATACATGGACAGAACCACTTAATTTAGGTGCAAAAATAAATACTGAATATTATGAATTTGCTCCTAGAGTAACTCCAGATAATAATTATCTGTTATTTTCAAGAAGAGACGAATCTACATTTAAATCAATGATTTTATGGGTATCAACTTCATTCATTGAAGAACTTAAGCCTTCTGGAATAGGTAATATTTCCATAACAGATACAGAATTAAATATCTTTCCAAATCCTGCAAACAATAAAATTTACATTAAACATACAGGAGTTATAGAAAACGCAAGCTATGTACTATTCAATCTTCAAGGGAGTATTGTTTTAGATGGTAATTTAAATAGCAACTCTATTGATATTTCTCAGATCCCAGATGGATTTTATTTCTTACAAATAGAAATAAATGACGGACTAATAACAAGTAAAGTCATTAAGCGCTAAAAATTAATTTATAATTAGTTATGTATTAAATCAGACTCGATGTTGATTTTGGTTAGTAAAATGTTATGTATATCAAGGCCAGGTACAACAGCAAATATAAGTAAGCCGGGTGTTGGCAGGTTTTGAAAGTTTTGTACCTTGGATCAAAAATGCTAAAGGGTGGATACGAACGTGGCCCGGAAATCCCGGCCAACTCATATTTGCAACACGTTTACCAAACATAGAAAAAAATGCGCATTGTAACAAAAAGCATCAACAAATCGTCTGAAAGAAAAATTTAGTATTATATGAAAACAAAAATATTATTTCTATTACTTGTATTTATCCTGAGTAAAACATCGTTAACAGGACAAAACAACCTATTGCCAATTGACTCATTATATCTTAGCAAAATTGATGAGTTCTATAAGAATGCAATTGAGTTTAAAGATAAAGCATGGTTAGGTATGGAGCTTTCACCAGTATGCATTTTTAGAATAAACGGTCCTGCTTTTCTTTATAACCATCCTAATCCACCCGAAACTTTTAAAAAGATTGGAGACAATATTTATCAAGGAACACAAGCGGAACTACAATTGTTTGGAGCTACTCAAGTTGAAATTAATGGTGTTTTGACTGCAATAGTTGATTATGGTCTTCCGAACTATTCCAGTCCAGAAGAGGTTTTTGCAGAACTATTTCATGAGACTCATCATGTATATCAAAGAAACAGTGTCTCAGGTATTAATTTTGACAATCCTTTTACTTTATTATTTTACCCAGAAAATTATAAAAATGATGCGCTGAAAATAGCTGAACAAAAACTCCTGTACAGCCTATGCTTTTGCAATGATGAAAAGGAGTTTAAAGAATTGTTGATTCAAATAAATAGCATCAGGCAAAAACGGGAGACAATAATTGGGAATGAGTACCTTGATTATGAAAAAGATGTAGAGAGTATGGAAGGCCCCGCCTTTTATTGTCAGTTATTATATTATCAAGAATATGCAAATGTTAATGAAGCCCTGAAAAAGAATTATATTGAAAAAACATTCTTTGGTATTCTAAATACCCCTTATTATGGTCGCGAAAATCTGAGATACAGACACCTGGCTTCAGGTATGGCAATGTGCTTTATTCTTGATAAGTATAAGGAAAACTGGAAAAAAGAATACTATACAACAGGGATGAAACTTTATGACTTTTTCATATCTCAATTTGAGGTTGAAAAAATAGATTTTGATGAAATCGAAATTGAATATGCCATAAGTAAATATCACACTCAATTAATAGTTGAAAATCACATCAAGAATTTAGATGAATTTCAAAATCAAAAAGGAGTAAAAGTTATACTGACCTTTAATAACAACCCCCAATTCAGAGGTTTTGATCCAATGCATGCCGAAGCTATAAATGACAGTACAGTTATACATACAACT
>CAYWBC010000206.1:0-3895 GCA_964456285.1 uncultured Bacteroidales bacterium | reverse complement strand
AACTCCAGGTCAGAGACATAAAATAGTAAGTGACTTTGCTGAAATAACCAAGTCATCACCTGAGAAATCTTTATTAAGACCACTGAAAAAATCAGGTGGCCGTAATAGTTCAGGTAAGATGACTATGCGTTACATTGGAGGCGGGCATAAGAAACAATACAGAGTTATTGATTTTGCCAGAGATAAGGATGGCATGGAGGCTGAAGTACATTCTATCGAATACGATCCAAATCGTACCGCTAGAATTGCTTTGCTTATTTATGCTGATGGTGAAAAGAGATATATTTTAGCTCCCAATGGATTGAAGGCCGGTCAAAAATTAAGATCTGGTAAAGGAGTTGCTCCAGAAGTTGGAAATTCTCTTACACTTGCAGAAATACCTCTTGGCACATTGATCCATAACATTGAACTCCACCCTGGGCAGGGAGGAATAATGGCACGTAGTGCGGGTTCTTTTGCTCAGCTCACTTCAAGAGATGGTAAGTATGCTATTGTAAAACTTCCATCCGGTGAGTCAAGAATGGTTCTTACTACTTGTAAAGCAACCATCGGTACTGTTTCAAATTCAGACCATCAAATCACACGATCAGGTAAAGCTGGAAGAAAAAGATGGTTAGGAAGAAGGCCTAGAGTACGCGGTGTTGTTATGAATCCCGTAGATCATCCAATGGGCGGTGGAGAAGGTCGTGCTTCAGGAGGACATCCACGTTCAAGAAATGGTATTCCTGCAAAAGGATTTAAAACGAGGTCTAAGAATAAGACTTCAAATAAATATATTGTTGAAAAAAGAAAATCAAAAAAATAAGAATATATGAGTCGCTCGCTGAAAAAAGGACCCTTTATCGATTATAAGCTCGAGAAAAGAGTTACAGATATGAACCAGACAAGCAAAAAGCAAGTGATAAAAACCTGGTCACGCCGGTCTATGATTTCTCCTGATTTTGTAGGGCATACTATTGCTGTTCACAATGGCAATAAGTTCATACCTGTATACATTACAGAGAATATGGTAGGTCATAAACTGGGTGAATTTGCGCCAACAAGAATATTTAGAGGTCACGGTGGCAGACAAAAATAGGCTTACTTATACCAATAGCATTAAAGAGATTAAAAATGGGAGCAAGAAAAAGAAAAAGAGCCGAACAATTAAAAGAGCTGAAGAAGAATATCTATTCAGCCGAATTGAGAAATTGTCCGACGTCTCCACGCAAGATGAGGCTTGTTGCTGATATGATTCGTGGTCAGGAAGTAAATAGTGCACTTGATAATTTGAAATTCAATGCAAAGGAAGCTTCCAGAAGACTTGAAAAGCTTGTACTTTCAGCTGTAGCCAACTGGCAGGCAAAAAATGAAAATGTTCGACTTGAAGATAGTAAACTGATTGTAAAGGAAATATTTGTCGACCAGGGAAGAACATTAAAAAGAATACGGCCTGCACCCCAGGGACGAGCCTTTAGAATTAGAAAAAGATCAAATCATGTTACCGTTGTTCTTGGTGATATGAAAGTACAGGTTGAAGAAAAAGTAGAAAAGAAAGATAACGATACTCAAACAAAATAATTTTAATGGGACAAAAAGTAAATCCGATAAGCAACAGATTAGGTATCATCAAAGGTTGGGATTCCAATTGGTATGGCGGTAAAAACTACGCAGATAAAATTGTTGAAGATGAGCGTATTCGTAATTATTTAAATGCTCGTTTGGCAAAAGCCAGTATTTCAAAAATCATCATTGAAAGAACTCTTAAACTTATTACAGTAACTGTAAACACTGCCAGACCTGGTATTATTATTGGAAAAGGCGGACAGGAAGTTGACAAGTTGAAGGAAGAGCTGAAGAAAATTACCAATAAAGAAGTTCAGATAAATATTTTTGAAGTCAAACGTCCTGAACTTGATGCTACAATTGTTGCAAATAATATTGCCCGACAGGTTGAGGGTCGTATATCATATCGACGTGCAATTAAAATGTCAATTGCTTCTACCATGCGTATGGGTGCCGATGGCATCAAAGTATTAATTTCTGGTAGATTAGGAGGTGCAGAGATGGCCAGATCAGAAATGTATAAGGAAGGAAGAACTCCTCTTCATACTCTTAGATCTAATATAGATTATGCCCTTACTGAGGCTAACACAAAGGTTGGAGTAATCGGTATAAAAGTGTGGATATGTAAAGGTGAGATATATGGTAAGGTTGATCTTTCTCCAAATATTGGAGCTTCAAAAGGCGAACCAAAACCAAAAGGAAATTTTAAAAAGAGAAGAAAGTAAAAATATTTCTATAAGATAATTTGTTGAGAAATGTTACAACCAAAGAAAACTAAATACAGGAGAAGGCAAAAAGGGAGAATGAAAGGCAACGCCCAAAGAGGGAACCAACTGGCTTTTGGGTCTTTTGGCATGAAAGCTTTGCAAACCTCCTGGATTACAGGACGTCAGATTGAGGCTGCACGTCAGGCAGTAACCAGGCACATGAAGAGAGAAGGCCAGATATGGATACGAATCTTCCCTGATAAACCTATTACTAAAAAACCTGCTGAGGTTAGAATGGGTAAAGGGAAAGGTGCTCCTGAAGGTTTCGTAGTTCCGGTGACTCCGGGTCGTATTATAATTGAAGCTGAAGGTGTTTCTCTGAAAGTTGCAAAGGAAGCATTACGTCTTGGTGCACAAAAGCTCCCTATTACAACAAAATTTATTGTACGACGTGATTACGTTGAAAATTAAAATTGACAAGAAATGAAAGCAACTGAATTACGCGAACTCACTTTGAAGGAACTTGAAGAAAAAATTGATAACGAGAAGAATATTCTGGCTAAGCAGAAACTGAATCATGCAATCTCACCTCTCGACAATCCTCAGAAGATTAAGGAGACAAGAAGGAATATTGCTCGATTAACAACTGTTTATCACCAGAAGCAAATAACTGAAAAAAGTAACGATTAAGAATAATCAATGGAAACCAGAAATCTTAGAAAAGAGCGTACAGGTGTTGTTATTAGCAACAAAATGGAAAAGTCCATTGTCATTGCTGTGAAGAGAAAGGTAAAACACCCTATTTATGGCAAGTTTGTGAACAAAACTTCAAAACTGATGGCTCAGGATGACAAGAATGAGTGCAACATTGGTGATTTAGTTAAAATTATGGAAACTCGTCCGCTCAGTAAGAATAAATGTTGGAGATTGGTCGAAATTATTGAAAGAGCTAAATAATCATGATACAACAAGAATCCAGAATGGCAGTTGCCGATAACAGTGGAGCAAAAGAAGTGCTCTGTATTCGAGTTCTCGGAGGAACACGAAAAAAATACGCCTCAGTAGGAGATAAAGTAGTTGTAACCGTAAAAAGTGCAATTCCTTCCGGAGAAGTTAAGAAAGGAACAGTAAGTAAGGCAATTGTAGTACGTACCAAAAAGGAAATTCGTCGTAAAGATGGATCTTATATCCGGTTTGATGACAATGCTGTTGTACTGCTTAACAATGCAGATGAGATTAGAGGTACCAGGATTTTCGGTCCAGTACCAAGAGAATTACGTGAGAATTATATGAAAATTGTTTCACTGGCACCTGAAGTATTATAATAACACTAGTTTCGATGCAAAAAAAATTACATATTAAAAAAGGCGATACTGCATTTGTAAATGCGGGTGAATATAAAGGTCAGAAAGGGAGAGTTCTTGAGGTAAATCGCTCCACAAACAGAGCTATTGTTGAAGGGATCAATATGATCTCGAAACATACAAAGCCTAATGCACAGAATCCTGATGGTGGCATTATTAAAAAGGAAGCACCGGTTCATATTTCAAACCTTATGCTGATTGATCCTTCATCGGGAGCACCGACCCGTATTGGCAGAAAAAGAAATAGAAGGAGTTGAAATTGAGAACTAATAATAATTA
>CAYWBC010000205.1:0-3912 GCA_964456285.1 uncultured Bacteroidales bacterium | reverse complement strand
AAAGACTTTATCATCCCCGACATTGTTCTGTTCATAAATGGATTGCCCATTAGTGTTGTTGAATGCAAGTATCCAGAAGAAACATCTGCCGATGCAATGGCAGAAGCCATAGACCAGCTACAGCGGTATGCGAACCTGCGGAGCCAGACCAGAGGAGTTACAGAAAAGGAAGGTGATGAACGGCTCTTTCAGTTCAACCAGTTTATGATTGCCACCTGTGGAAATGGCGACAATAACTATAATACAGACACCTTTGATGATTGCGGTGCTAAAATCGGAACCATCACCTCAACGAGTATGACCCATTTTCTTGGATGGAAGGATATTTACCCCTATACATCAGAAGATATTTTTGCTCCATTGGGAAAAATACGAGACCAGGAAATTATGATTCAGGGACTTCTTACAAAACAGGTGCTTCTGGATGTTATCCGCTCTTTTATTATTTTCAAAGAGGAAGAAGACAAAAAGCTCATAAAAATAATCTGCCGTTATCAGCAGTATCGGGCTGCCTGTAAATCCATAAAACGGCTTCTTGAAGGAAAGACTGCCACAGACCGCTCTGGTGTTATATGGCACACCCAGGGGTCTGGCAAAAGTTTGACTATGGTTTTTCTTATGAGGAAGATGCGGTATATACAAGGACTTTCTGATTACAAAATACTTCTTGTCAATGACAGGAAAGACCTTGAAAAACAACTAACAGAAACCGCAGCTTTGACAGATGAAAAAGTGACAGTCATTACAAGCACAAAGGATTTGAAAACAGAACTGGCAAAATCCAATTCCAACATCTATATGGTAATGGTGCATAAATTTCTGGAACAACCAGAAGACCTGCCTGATTATCTTGCCAATATTATTGCTGCGGAACCGCAAGTTGAATACGGCGAGCTTGATGAAAAGGATGCTCTTAAAGAAGTAAAACTACTGGATGAAGTCAATAATTCTGATAAAATCCTCATCTGCCAGGATGAAGCCCACAGGTCAGTTAATGGCTATATGACCTTGAGTATGTTTAATGCTTTCCCTAATGCAGCCAAAATTGCTTTTACGGGAACTCCGCTTATTAATGTGAAAAACAAAAAGCGGACAATAGAGACATTTGGTGATTATATTGATAAATATAAATTACTTGATGCAGTCAAAGACGGGGCTACTCTACGGATTTTCTATGAAGGCAGAACCCAGGATGCAGCCATACAGGATAAAAGTGATTTTGATACAAAGTTTGAAGATATGTTTTCAGATAAATCTTATGAGGAATTAACTGCAATCAAAAAACGGTATGGAACTTATGGAAATGTGCTGGAAGCTGAAAAATATATAGAAGCCATATCCAATGACCTTGTAAATCATTATATAGATAATATCCTTCCCAACAAGTTCAAGGCTCAAGTTGTATGCTATTCCCAGATTGCAGCAGTCAGATTCAGAAAGTTTATTGATGCTGCTATTGCTGAAAGACTTAAAAAGGAGAAAATCAAATTAGAGGAAATAAAACGAAAGCAGAAACAACCCAACCTTGCAGAAGAGCATAAGAACCAATACGAAGCTGATTCTATCAAAACAAAAGAAATAATTAAACTGATTTCTTTTTTGAAAACAGCCTGTATCATCTCTGGTCAGCAGACCAACGAACTGCCCGAAATCACAAGGGAACGAAAATATGCAAAGAAAGCAAGTGCAATTGACAACTTCAAAAAACAATTTGATTTCACAAAAGATAATACTGGCATAGCCATACTCATCGTATGCGATATGTTGCTCACTGGGTTTGATGCCCCTGTAGAACAGATAATGTATATTGTAAAAAAACTAAAGGAACACAATCTGCTTCAGGCGATTGCAAGGGTCAATAGAACCTGCAAGGGAAAAAATGTGGGCTACATTATGGATTATATCGGCTTTGGGAATCACCTGAAAAAAGCTCTTGAAATATATGCGACTGACGATGCGGAAGATATTATCAATTCCTTACCTGACATCTCTTCGGAAATACCTATCCTACAGGACAGGTATCAAAGGCTTATCAATTTATTTGCCGATGCAGGTATTTCAAAGATTAAAGACTATGTGGAATTCAAAATAAAAGATGTAAAGGAACAGTTTAATGTTTTTGAAAGTATTATAGAAAAACTGGAAGACATTAAAATGCGGGCTGACTTTTCTGTGTATTACAAAAACTTTCTGCAAAGTCTGGATATTATATTTCCTCGGCAGGAAGCTGTCGGCTATGTAAAACCAGCCCAGGCTTTTGGTCATATCTTAAACAGAGCCAAACACCGCTACAAAGATGATACAATCACCTTCAATGGTGTGGCAGACAAAATCAGAATACTGGTAGATGAACACCTTATCAGTCTTGGAATTGACCCTGTGGTTCCTCCAACAGAATTGCTTTCAAAAGATTTCAAAATTCAGTTGGATAAAAATAAGACCACAAAAGCTAAAGCATCCGAAATGGAGCACTCTATAAGGAAGCATATAAAAGTGGAACTGGGAAAAGACCCTGTGTTCTATGAAACGATGAGCAAAAAACTTGAAGACATACTCCATTCAAATTATGATGATATTGACAATCGCTATAAATCCCTTCTTGATTTGTTTGAAGAAATAAAGGAAGGCAGAAAAGATACAGAAGACGGGTTGGATAAGAAAAGGGAAATGCCCTTCTATGACTTATTAAAAAAATATGCTTATTCAGATGAACCCAAACTTGAAAAAGATAAAGAAAAGATAATTATATTCATCAAACAGACAATAACCTGTATTTGTTCCTGGATTAGCATAAAAGGATTTTGGAATGTCCCAGCAAAGAGGGATGAACTTGAAAAAGATTTGAGCAGTATAGTATTGCACTCTGGTCTCATTCCTGTAATGGAAGTTGAAGACAAAATTATTACAGAGTTTATTGCCCTTGCTAAAATAAAAGAGAATGAGTTGTTGAAATGACACCCTGCAAATATAAAGATATAGAATACAATCTCAAACAGAGCCAGCGAAAAACAATGAGCATTTACATTGAAAACAATGGGTCTGTAACAGTTATTGCCCCAGAGAAATTAAATCAGAATGACATAGAGAAAATTATTGAAAAGAAAAGATATTCTATTTACAAAAACCTCGCAGAATGGAGAATGCTAAACGAATCATTTGTAGATAGAAAATATGTAAATGGTGAAGGATTCCTATATCTTGGCTCTTCCTACAGATTGCAGATTGAGACCAAGCTGGATCTTCCTCTCAAATTATACCAGGGCTATTTTTTTATTCACCAGAAAGAACTATCCAATGCTCCCTTCCATTTTAAGAATTTCTACAAAGAAAAAGGACTTTCAAAAATACCTGAAAGAATCAAACTTTATCAAAAGAGAATAGGAGTTGAGCCGCATAACATAAAAGTTATGGAATTAAAATCCCATTGGGCATCGTGCAGTGAGACTGGGAATATTAATTTTCACTGGAAATGTATGATGGCTCCGTTGAAGGTCATAGATTATATCATCATTCACGAGCTGGCTCACCTCATTCACAAGAATCATACTGATGCTTTCTGGAATACGGTAGATAAAGTCTTACCCGATTATCAGCAGAGAAAAGAATGGCTCCGAAAATATGGTGCTATGATGGATTTATAGGGAAATCCCTGCAAGTAGAAAATGGCTTTTATGAACTTTTTTAATCATTCAGATACATATAATATCAGCTTTATTATTTCTCTTTCACTACGGGTTTCTTTCATTTATTAAAGTATCAAAATATGAGCCATTACAAATGCATTTTTAGCTCATTTTCAGCCATTTTGTAAAGTTCAAGTGAAACTATTGTAACCGTCAAAAGAACCGCACATAGTTAAAAAGAGAAGGACTTGTATTCGTTTGCGTCCAAGTGCTGAGGAAGTAGGGTCTT
>CAYWBC010000204.1:0-3920 GCA_964456285.1 uncultured Bacteroidales bacterium | reverse complement strand
AATCAAGGTGTGGCCCTGTTGATAATCCAGTAGTTCCAACATAGCCAATCACATCTCCCTGCTTTACATAAACTCCTGATTTTATTCCAGTTGCAAAACCAGAAAGATGAATATAGGCAGTAGAATACACGCTGTTGTGCTTTATTTTAATCATGTTCCCGGCGCCTTTATTATACCCTCTGCTGGCCTTAATAACTTTACCATCTCCTATTGTCACTACAGGTGTTCCGGCAGGGGCTGCATAATCTACACCATGATGAGGCCGTCGGATTTTTAATATTGGATGCATACGCGAATTGGAAAAGCGAGAACTTATTCGTGTAAATCTTAAAGGAGCTTTCAGAAATGCCTTCCTTAAACTTTGACCTTCAATATCATAATAACTTTCTACACTGTCCTGCATAAATGGAATTGCATAAAAATCTGTTCCAGCATGGTAGAAATATGCGGCATAAATACGTCCAAGTCCAACAGAAATAGAATCAACATATTGTTCATCATACACAACGCTAAACGAATCAGCTGGTTGGAGACCAAAAAAGTCTATTGTCCACGCATAAATATCAGATAATTCATTGGCTAGTGTTGGATTGATCCCATTGTCAATCATTGCATTCCATAATGAAGTATTGATCTTTCCCTGTGAAAATTTCCTTTCCTGCCTTACCTCTTTGTATCCAACATCTATTGTTACGGTATCTCCAAAAGAAAATCGCACATATTCAACTGGCGTATGTTCATAGACAAGATATCGAAGAGTTCTTAAGCTATCTTTTTCTAGAAATACAGCATATTTATTTCCTGCTTTGATTTTTCTTAAATCAAATGCATGATGTTCCTGGGCAATCAATCCGGGAATACCGCCTTCAGGGAGATTGTATTTGGATAAAATATTGAGAAGCATCTGGTTTCTTTGTACTACATCATAAACAATTTCAAATGAATCAACCGGAATATCATAAAAACGAACTTCTTCTTTTTTAGTCAACAGTGTATCTGCTTCAACAATTTCATCTTCACCGGGTTTGGGAATAAACTGATAATAATAAAAATAACTGCCTGATACCAATAGAACTAAAGTTACTATCAGAATAATAATCCATTTTCGTTTCATTCTATCAATTTATAACTACATTAATAATTTTATTGGGAACAATAATAATCTTTTTTATCTCTTTGCCCTCAATCCATTTTTTCGCAACCTCATGATTAATAACTTCTTTTTCAATTTCTTGTTTAGTTGCATTTACTGAAAAAGCAAGCTTAAATCTAAGTTTCCCGTTGAAAGATACCGGGTACTCATAAGTATCTTCCTTTAGATATGCTTCATTTACTTCAGGCCAACGCTCATAAGCAAGGCTTTTAGTACTTCCATAGATCTGCCATAATTCTTCTCCCATATGTGGAGAAAACGGTGATAAAAGTAAAGCAAAGGTTTTTGCAGTTTCTTTGCTAACCTTTCCCTTTTTGATGGCGAGGTTGGTAAGTATCATGAGCTGAGAGATAGCTGTATTGAATTTTAAATTATCAATATCGAATGTTATTTTTTCAATGCTTTGATGCAATACTTTTAACACCTCTTCCTCCTCATTCCCTTCAAAAATATTTTTGGTATCAGCAAAAAACCTGTATGCCCTGCACAGAAAATTGAATACACCCTTTACGCCTGTATCAGTCCATGGTTTGGTTGCATCAAGAGGTCCCATAAACATCTCATACAAACGTAAGCTATCAGCGCCATAATTTGCTGTAACATCATCAGGATTGACTACATTTTTGAGGGTTTTGGACATTTTCGCTACTATCTGATTCAATTCTTCATTGGTATCTTTTCGATAGAATTTCCCTTCTTTCTCAATCACTTCATCGGAAGGCACTTTCGATCCAGTAGTTGTCTCATATGCAAATGCCAGAATCATTCCCTGATTGTAAAGTTTCTGATAAGGTTCGTCACCAGAAACCACTCCAAGATCAAATAAGACTTTATGCCAAAATCTACTATACAATAGATGCAAAACTGCATGCTCGGCTCCTCCAATATAAAGATCTACAGGCATCCAGTATTTTTCTTTTTCAGAAGCGAAAGGAGCTTCATCATTCTTTGGATCTATATAGCGAAGGTAATACCAGCAAGACCCAGCCCACTGAGGCATAGTGTTAGTTTCTCTTCTGAATTTTCCTTTTTCATCTACACCAAAAAGCCAGTTTTTTGCATTTGATAATGGAGACTCGCCATTAACACCCGGCTTAAATTTTTCCAGCTCAGGCAATTGTACTGGCAGCTCTTTTTCATCAACGATTTCTATTGTACCATCTTCATAATGTTTAATTGGGAAAGGTTCTCCCCAATACCTCTGGCGACTAAATAACCAATCTCTGATTTTATAGTTTACAGTTTCTTTGCCAAGGTCATATTTTTCCAGCCATTCAATGATGGTTTTAATCCCATTTGTTTTGTTTAATCCATTGATATCAATCCCTTTTTCTGGATTGGCAGAATTGATATATTCGCCATCCTCGGTCCAACACGCCAGTCCATTTTTTACCTTTTCTCTAAGTTCAGGGGCAGCATCTACCGGATCAAGAATACAATCAATCGGAATATTATATTTTGTTGCAAATTCAAAATCGCGTGTATCATGTGCCGGGACAGCCATGATTGCTCCTGTTCCATATCCCATGAGTACATAATCAGCAACATAAATTGGGATACTCTTTCCTGTAACTGGATTAATTGCATATCTGCCAGTAAAAGCCCCGGTTTTATCCTTCGCCAAATCAGTCCTGTCGAGATCAGATTTCAGTGAAGCCTGTTTTACATATTCTTCTACTTTTGGAGCTTCTGAAAAAGTGGTTATCCTATGAATTAATTCATGTTCCGGGGCAATAACCATATAGGTTGCTCCAAACAGAGTATCGGGCCTTGTTGTAAATACTTTTAACTTCACATTTAAACCTTCGAGCACAAAATCCACTTCAGCACCCGTAGATCTTCCAATCCAGTTCTTTTGCATGTCTTTTACGCCCTCCGGCCAGTCAAGATCATCTAAGCCTGAGAGTAATCTTTCAGCATATTGAGGTATACGCAACATCCATTGTTTCAGGTTTTTTCTTACTACCTCCTTGGTGCCGCATTTCTCATGAGAACCATCGTTTAAGACTTCTTCGTTTGCACATACTATCTTGCAATTATTGCACCACCAGACCTGTGCGTCATCATAGTATGCAAGTCGCTTTGAATCGATATATCCACGTATCGCCTCCTCTCCTTTTGACTTTAATTCAGCCGGAATGGGCAATTCACTAATAGGCTTTCCCTTCTGATGCGTATTATCAAACCAGGTGTTGTACAATTTCCCAAATATCCACTGTGTCCATTTGAAATACTTAGGATCAGTAGTATTTATTTCCCTGTCCCAGTCGTAGCTTAGACCAAGAGCCTTTATCTGTCTTCGGAAAGTATCGCAGTTTTCTTGTGTTGTTATTGCAGGATGAGTTCCTGTTTGGATTGCATATTGCTCGGCAGGCAATCCAAAAGCGTCCCAACCCATTGGATGCAGAACATTAAAACCTTTCATTCTTTTGTATCTGCAGACAATATCTGTTGCTGTGTAACCCTCGGGGTGACCTACATGCAAACCGCTTCCGGAAGGATATGGAAACATATCAAGAGCATAATACTTTGGTTTGGAAGGATTGTACTCTGTTTTAAATGTTTTATTCTCTTCCCAGTACTTTTGCCATTTCTTCTCAATATCAGTATAATTATATTCCATGAGATGTTCCCTTATTATTTTCAAAGTCACAAAAGTAAAAAACTTATACAAATAAACAGCTTAGTAATTCAGTTGAGCAGGGATCTGCCTGAGTAAAATTTTATTATTTTTGCGGCAATGTCAGGCCCCATAGTTCAATGGATA
>CAYWBC010000203.1:0-3921 GCA_964456285.1 uncultured Bacteroidales bacterium | reverse complement strand
ATATCGAATTTGTGTTTCTGGCAAATCGCTGTACTGAAAAGTCGTGGAAATTAACTATAGCTAAAGAAAATATAAAGGGCAAGCATATTCTGCTTGATAACAATCAATCTACACAATTATCGGATAAGCTTAAAATCTCAGGCATCCCCCATTATGTCCTAATCGACAAAAACGGAGTCATAGTAAATAGCAATGCCCCCAGACCCAGTGAGGAAGAAAAATTAACTGCAACTCTAGATCAACTATTGGAAGAAATGTAAAACTGCCCATAACCGGTGGTATAGGCTATGTTTTACCACGGGGATAGGAACGCAGGCCGATTCTTTGTATCTTTCCAAACAAAACTTAATGCGATGCAACGCCTACGACACCTTACCGGCGAAACGTTTGGCGTTCATTGGGGGTAAAGACATTACTATAATAATTAGAATTAAATTAAATATAATAAAAATGAAACCCATTAGAATATTAATCAGCATATTATTAATATGCCTGATGACAAACAATATATCGTCGCAAACTTATGTTAATGGAGATGTAAGTGGTGTCTGGATCACTGAAAATTCGCCCTATATCGTTACTTCGGACATCCAGGTACCTGCTAATGATACTTTAAGAATAAAACCGGGTGTAACAGTCAAATTCGAAAATGCAACAGCGTTTAATTTTTTTGGTGAAAATAAAGTCTTAATTGCAGAAGGAAAATATGATTCAGTAATTGTTTTCACATCTGATAACCTTTCTCCATCAATTGGCGACTGGGAAGGTTTTTATATCAACGGAAATACAAAAGTCTCATTAAGAAACTGCATAATTGAATATGCAGAATACGGAATTAATTGTTCTGCCAGTGCAAGCGGATGTAATTCAGAATCAAGTGCATTTAAAATTGATAGTGCAATAATAAGATATAATAATATTGCCGTTAAATGCTCAGCAAGTGGAAGCACGGGATGGATCTGTGCGCCTTCATCCCATGGAACCGTTAGCATGGATGTATATAATTGTCAAATTTACGAAAATGGATCGGATGGTTTTAACCTGTCGGCGTGGGACGGAGATTATTCAGGAGGCCATATTTATGGTAATATTTTATACAATCAGGTATACAGAAACGGAGGTATGGGGATTAACTGTTATGGAGATGACCCAGTTTCTGCATCAATAATCAACAATACGATTTATGGTAATGACAGCTTTGGAGTGAGTATTTCGTATGAAGAAATGAACTTTACAAACAATATTATCGCACGAAATGAAACAGGAGTTTCCTCAATTTATAGTAATCTGGACAATTTCAAATTTAATAATGTATGGGCAAATTTATCCGATTATGATGGTCTGGTGGCAGATGAGTCGAATATCTCTGTTTACCCTGTTTTCGCTGATACTATAAATAATGATTTTCACCTGGAAGAATTATCGCCTTGTATAGATGGTGGCGATTCAACCCGGATAGACTCATCGGATGGTACTAGGTCAGATATCGGGGCAATACCTTTTATCCAGCTACCTGTAAGTCCGGTTCTTCTTACACCTTTTAACGGGGAAATCACATTCGACTCGATTGCGATCTATACCTGGCAAAGGGTAGGTTCCATTTCCAACTATACAATCCAAGTTTCAACCGATGCTCTTTTCAACGATACCCTACTGGATGAAACATTAAATACCGTAACCTACACATACGATTCGTTACAACCGATCCATTTTTATTATTGGCGGGTTAAGGCGAATAATTTACTTGGCAGCGGTTCCTGGTCAAACGTTAATCAGTTTCAAACAGGAGCAATCCACATACTTACCTATGAAGATATTAGATATAACGACTATTTTGGTTATTCGGTTAGTATATCAGATGGATATGCAGCCGTTGGTTCGATTAGGGCTGATGGCTTAGAAGAAAGTTCAGGAGCAGTTTATATTTATAAAGAAAACGTTGGAAAGTGGAATTTTGATGATAAAATATTACCTCAGACAGAGTATAATGAGGGGTTTTTTGGAGCCTCAGTATCCCTCGACAGTACTACGATCCTGGTTGGACAGGAAGAAGACGGCAGTACGGGAAGTGCATTGATATATACAAGAGAGCCTGATGGTTGGGAATTTAAACAAGAATTTGTTTATGAGAATCCGAATACTTATGACAAGTTTGGAGTTTCTGTTGCACTTTATGATGATATATCACTTGTTGGTGCAAGTGGTGATGATGATATTGCATCGAGTGCCGGAGCTGGCTATATATTTAAAAAAGATGGCGAATGGATTGAAATCTCAAAAATAACATATACAGATGCTGACAATTCGGACTTTTTAGGCTTTTCCGTTGATCTTGATGCAAATAATGGAATCGTCGGTGCATATAATAGTGGAACACCTGAATACCCTAATACAGGAGCTGCATTTATAATTAACGAGAAAGATAACAAATGGGATATTAAAGCCGTTCTGACTCCTTTAGATGGAATGAACTACGGTCGTTTTGGTAGATCTGTAGCTATAGATGGTGATTATGCCATTGTTGGCTGTCCAAAGGATAATGATCAGGGAGCAGAATCCGGATCCGTATATATTTTTAAAAGGAAGGGGCACAACTGGACAGAACAGACCAAACTTCTGCCCGAAGATGGACACGCGGAAGGAGGATTCGGCACTTCCGTTTCAATACAGGGTAACTATGCGGTTGTTGGTGCTGCCGGCTTTCTAATTAGTAGCTGGTCTGGAACAGGTGCTGTATACCTTTTTGAACGTAACGGTGAAACCTGGAATCAGATAAAAAAGATACAGGTTAAAGAATCCGGAGAGAGCAGTCGTTTCGGATATTCTCTCCAGATGAATAATAATGTTTTGATAGTTGGTGATCCAGGTAGTTCAGGGGATACCTTTTGTGCATATATTATTGCAGGTTTAACTAAAAATGCCTCCGAACCTATATTATTATCACCAAATGATCTATCAGTTAACAACAGTATACCGCTGACCTTTCAATGGAGAGGAGAGCCAGATGTTATCGACTACTATTTTCAGGTATCGGAAGATTCAACTTTTACAAATGATATAATTGAGATTACCGGTATCTCTGAAGATTACACATATATTGCTGATCTTGAAAAATTCACCACATACTATTGGCGGGTAAAAACAAGAAATAGTCTGGGACAAAGCAGTTGGTCAAACATCTGGAAGTTTAAAACCATTATGGATATACCTGAAATACCGGTTTTATTGACACCGAATGATGATTCTTCTGATAATACTTTATCTCTAAACTTAAGTTGGCAGGCATCTGAAAGAGCAGAATACTATAAAATACTCGTTGCAGATAACGATAGCTTTTTGGATCCTGTAATAAACGATTCCGTTTATGGATTGACAACAAATGAGATTTCTGACTTAGATTACGATCTTACCTATTACTGGAAAGTTAAAGCCGTCAACCTCGGCGGGGAAAGTGAATGGTCAGAGATTTGGAGTTTTTCAACGTCAGATATTCCGGATAATACTGGCATTATCGATCTCGAAGAGGTTGAAATATACCCTATACCAATGGTTGATGTTCTTTATATTGAAGGAATCAGTGAAGAAAATTCAGTTGCTACAGTATATGATTTGAGCGGAAATATAGTGAAACAAAATTCAGGTAAAGGTATAACTGATTTAAGTCTAAAAGAGGTAAGTTGCGGTATTTATTTTTTGATAATCACAAATAATAAAACAACAAAAACATACAAATTGATCAAAGAATAAAGGGGTCGCATCGCACTGTTTTTAGGCCCAGAGGAAGAGTAGCTGTCATCAGCCGCCAAATAAAAATTATATGGAATCCAAACAATAACTCAAGTCATTAACCCTTTTGGCGACCTCAAGTATAGCATCCTCAAGTAAGACTCTTGTGCTTTCAGAAAAATCATCATTTAAGTT
>CAYWBC010000202.1:0-3937 GCA_964456285.1 uncultured Bacteroidales bacterium | reverse complement strand
TTCTTCCTCCATCAATTATTCCATACGGGATGCTCGGTAAAGTATAATAATACTCCCTGGCATCAGATGGACCAGGATTCAGACAATAGAAAGTATCTGCTTCAGGATATCCCATATGGTATTGAATGTCAATAATGTCTTCAGCATTAGCATTGATAAGAGTATTCAACTCATCATTAATGGTACTTCTGCAAAGTGTATCACTTGCATTGGTAAAGTGCTCAAAAAGTACTTTTTTAGTTCGTTCTCCTATCCAGATATTATCAAATGCAAAACCACCCCTATCAATTTGTCCATAGCCATCGGGTGCTCCGTATGCAATTCTGAACCTGACCATGGGTTCATTTTTTAAAATATCGAGTTTGTGTCTTGCTTTCACTAAGTTGGCATCATTTTTATCCGTCCAGCCAAGTCCCTGGCCGCCAGGAATTCCGGTAATTCCATATCCGTTGTACCAGTTAATGCCATCTTCGAGTGCACCCACCTCAAACCAGTTTTCACCATTATCGAGTGTATATTGTAATACTGCTCCATCCACTACTGAGAGTTCTCGCCAAATATCCATCTTTATCATAGGCTGTTCAGAACCGGAGAAATCGAAACACGGACTGATAACATAGGATTGTTCTTCTTTCAGTTCCAGAATATGAGTATACCATAAACTTGCTCCTGCTCCCGCTCCATTATACGGCTCTTCCAAAGGTTCACCGAATTTCCAGCTGTTCATTCCTCCCAGATCCTCAGCGTAAGCAATCCAGTCCCCTTCGTCTGTGGAAAAATTCTCAGTGTAGGGTGAGTCAAATACATTTATGGTTGGTTTAAGCACCAGTTCCTTAGATATGGTATCGAAACAGCCATTTTCTGAACCCACAATATAATCGATCTGATAAATACCAAACTCATCAAATGTCAGTGATGTGCTAGTATCACTCCTGAAGATAATGCTGTCAGGCATATAAAATGCCCATAAGTGGCTGTCAAGTATAGCTACGCCAGCATCTGTCCTGTCATAGAAATTCACTATGTTCTCATTTTCTCCAAAACACTCATTATCCCAACTAAAATTGGCATCTATTTTCTGGAAGGTGAAATCCTTACTTGCATAGTGCCACTTTCCATCAAAATATACAGAGTAGGTCACAGTGCTGGTTCCCGGCTGTAATAGAGAGGGGTATATGAAAGCTGTGTTATTTCCGTGATCCTTAAGGCCAACATCACCCTTGATAGTGAAACTTCCTATTGAATCCCTGATATTAACCCCATTTATCAGGAAGGGGGCATCGTTAAAACAATACTGTTTTCCGGCAGAATCATTAAGTACCTGGATATCTGCGTCTTTCGTAACAATAAAAACTGTATCAATATCATGACCTATACAATTATTTAATGTATCCTGATAGGAATAAATAACCCTGAAAGGTGACCCAAAATACGTGTATGCAATAAGAGGAAAAAATGTAAACGTACCACCATCATTAACAATAGCCTGTGGAAAATCAGATTCACTAAAATTACCTCCTGAAGGACTGACACTCAAAGGATGAGTACCTGTAATTTCATAAGTACCTTGCTCTAAACCAGATAAATTCACCATCGGTGTAGGTTTATGAGTAATGTTAACCTCACCAATGCCTGTATTTATGCAGTTTTTGTCTGATACCTGTGGAATACTGTAAGTGCCTTCCATATCTACACTTAACAAATATGTTTTATTTAGAATATTTGAAACTGTATCATGAATTTGTGAATTATACTGATAGATAAATTCAAAGGGATAAGTTCCTGTCAACAGTACCGGGATGTCAAAATCAGAACCTTCGCAAATGCTTATGTCACCTGAAATGGTTGCCGTTGGAAGTGGATAGTTACGAACATCTGCGCTGCCAAATACCCAACCTTTTGTCTCGAAGTTAGAAACCTCAGTAAGTTCATATAATCCGGGTTGTAAAACAGAAAATTTGTAATTATACGGAGAAGGACTAGCAGGTACGCTAATAGTTGTTTTATCCTTTCCATCCCTTGTATAAGATATCTCCCAGGGGCTGGAACCTATAAGTTCAATGTTCAGAAGTGCAGTTTCTCCGGGACATACAATTGTATCTCCTGTAAGCCTTGCAATCAGAGGATCAATCACCGCGGTGATCTCTATCTCTCTGCTTACTGTTTTGCTTAAACTTTCTCCGTCGCTTACAACAAAACTCACACGTCTTGTAGCAGTTGAAGGATTATCAAGGTTGTTATTTATATACTTAATGCCTCGTAAAAACATCCGATAATCATTTACTGTTGCAGTACCAGATACAGTAAGTGTTCCTGTAGCAGAATTCCAACTACCGGAAATATTAGGAAAATCTGTAAATAATAATTCATCTTCAGAATTCAGGTAGTTGGAAACAATAATTATTTCAGCTGATTCAATATATGTATCATCAATATCGGAAATATTAATTGAGGAAGTAACCGCAACTGCCCCTTCTCCTTCAGTATAATCTAATGCTGTAGATTCAATATTATATAAAGTTGGAGGTGAGTTACCAAAAGTAATTGGAGCTGTTGTTGGATTCTGGACTGCTTCGTCAAATCTAATTTGATCGTCACTTAAAATATATTGAGTAATGCGCAATTCATCTAGTATTCCATTGAAATATCGTTCATTAGCACCCGGACGTCCAATCAATGTGTTTGCTGTCCAGTTTCTACCAAAATTGCCCCCAATTGAACCTGAAGAATTTACATCTACAGATACTCCGTCAAAAAACAATTCTGACACTTCATTTGTGCCACTTACATCATAGCTTAACGCGACGTGATGCCAATTGCTAACATCAGTTGTCGCATAAGAAACAATACAAGGATTACCTGTATTATTATTATCATCTTCATCACCTGCATAAAAATGAAGGTAACCATCATAAGATGTTTTACTTTCTCCATAACCAAGATGATACTCTTCCTGAGTACCAAAACCATTTGCTCCGGAGCTTCCTTCCCATAAAACTATGTTTGCAAAATCTGTATCATCTGTTTTTATCCAGAATGAGACAGTCATTTTTTCTGTGGAAGTAAGAATCTCCTTAAATAAATCATTCTTGATCCCTATATAATCCTTTGCACCATCAAATTCCTGACCAATACCAATATAGGCATCTACATCAGATGATCTTGTCATACTATATCCTGTTCCATCATTGCTATTTGAAGTAGCATCCAGATAACCGTTAGATTTGGTGTTTCCGTCTTCTCTAAGATGCCAAACTCCTACAAAGCCATCATTTTTATCGAACACTTTTTCAGAATCGCTTCTATCAGGAGCTGAAGCATTACCCCAGTACATTGTAATGTACTGGATATTGTTGTTTCCATAAATATAATTTACTTTTACCCATACCACAGCTTTCTGGGCTGCATTATTCCATCTTTCAATTTCATAAGTCAGATGTGATCCGTCTGAAGCAGCAAATCGAATATCTATTCCGTTTGTTTGTGTTTGAAGAAAATCAAAGTTTGTGTTATCAAATCTTAGCAGTAGAGGATAGTTTACCAGATTACCAGCAATATATGTCCCACTTGTTGAGGTGTTGATTGTTATATCCTTTGAATATTGCCAATTTGAGTAATCTTCAAACTGAGCAAATACATCAGAAAGTCCAAATAACAATAAAAGAAACAGATATTTCCTTATAGCCATACCTAAATATTTTATCTTAATGCCAACCAGTTGCCCTTAGCTAGATTTTGTTTGCTTATTGTTGAGCTTGATGACATTTATATCACCTTTTTCTCTAATTGTGCTGGATTTGATAGCTTTTTACGGAATCGTACAAGTATGGAATTATTATATTATCAAACAATGCTTAAGTTTTATTTATTGCCAAGTACAATTAATTTTTGAGTAAATAATACATCCTTATTATCAAATAGCCTGACAATGTAGAGT
>CAYWBC010000201.1:0-3956 GCA_964456285.1 uncultured Bacteroidales bacterium | reverse complement strand
TTTATTGCTGTGTAATTTTTATTTTCTGCAATTTTCTCTGTTTGTTTCATATTTTCAAATTATGCCATTTTATCTACTAGCCATATGTTTGCAAACCTATACTTAAAGTAATATAAAAGTAAAGTGCTTTAGTTTTCTGTTACTGGTTTTCTACTGACCATTTTTCATTGTTTTAATTCTTATTTTATTTCCGACTATTTGTAAATCGCCCCATAGCTTGCACAAGCACGGTAATCCGATCCTTCCGGATCCATACCGAACGAAGTCCATGTGCTGGGCCTAAAAATCTGATCAGGATCGATATTATGCATATTCACCGGGATTCGTAATATTGAGGCCAAAGTGATAAGATCGGCGCCAATGTGTCCGTAAGAGAATGCAGAATGATTTGCTCCCCAGTTTGCCATAACCGAGTATACATCCTTAAAATTTCCTTCCCCGGTTAAGCGAGGTGCAAACCATGTTGTTGGCCATGTTGGATCGGTACGTTCATCCAGTGAATTTTCTACATCAGCAGGTAAATCAATGGTAAACCCTTCTGCAATTTGTAATACCGGACCCAGGCCTTTCACTTTATTGATCCTTGACATGGTGATAGGCATATTGCCTGATGTTTTAAAAGTAGCTGAAAATCCCCCGCCTCTAAAATACTCATATACTGCCGGGCTCCATGTTGTTGCCTCCAGGCATTTATGCATTTCTTCGTCTGTAACTTCCCACCACGGTTTAATTGCTGGGTTCCCATTTTTTGTTTGTGTTCCTGATCCATCCATTGCTGCTGAGCCGGAATTAATCAAATGAATAATCCCGTTTTCGGCTTTCCCTTTTAGCTGATGTTTCGTAACACGCAGCACTGCCTCCGGACTCCAGTATGTACGAACATCGCAAAACACCTGTGCTGTTCCGGTCAATAAGTGACCAAACATCATGCTTACAGCGTTAAGGCTATCATTTTCGGTTGCCAGCATATAGGGCTGGCGGATGCCGTTCCAATCGAAGGATGAACATAGAATGGTTTCCATGAAATCGCCGTTCGGAAAATGATCGGTCCATTGTCGTTGTCCCTGAAATCCTGCTGCAATGGCATTGTGACCCAGCGCTTCTTCTCCGAAACCCAAATCTTTTAGTATGGGATTTCCAAGCATTAAATCGCGGGCAATTAAGGCCATTTTTATTAAATACATCCATTCTTCATCTTTCTTTGCTCTGCTTCTTTGTTTATCTTTCGGGTTAGTATCCTGTCCTTCATTACAATTTGCCTTTACCCAGGTCAGAGCTTTTTCGAACTCCTTCGGGTCATAAATATTTTCAGTTATACGACGGACAAATTCACTCATATCCACAAATTCGCATCGCATACCCAGATAGCTTTCAAAGAAATCAGTATCGACAATTGATCCGGCAATGCCCATAGACACCGATCCCATCGATAAATATGATTTCCCTTTCATTGTAGCCACAGCCAAAGCACTGCGCACAAAGCACAGTATCTTCTCCTGAACATCATCAGGAATGCTGGTGTCTCCGGCATCCTGAACATCGCGTCCATAAATTCCAAATGCGGGTATTCCTTTTTGTGAATGTCCGGCAAGGGCAGCCGCAAGATAAACAGCTCCGGGACGTTCTGTACCATTAAATCCCCATATTGCTTTTGGGATTTGCGCATCCATATCAATGGTTTCGCTTCCATAGCACCAGCAAGGAGTAACAGTAAGTGAAACCCCGACACCTTCACGTTTAAATTTTTCGGCAGTAGCGGCAGCTTCGGCAACCCCACCTATTGTTGTATCGGCAATTATACACTCAACTTTTTCGCCATTGGCATGGCGGAGATTTTTTTCGATGAACCTGGCTGCTGCCTTAGCCATGTTCATGGTTTGTTGCTCCAGTGATTCGCGCACTCCTTGTTCGCGTCCGTCAATGGTTGGACGAATACCTACTTTGGGCAGAGAACCGATTAAGCTGTTCATTGGTATAATGAATGTTTTAATAATTTATATTTATTTTTTATTTTTTTGTGATCCTTATTGTTAGGGGTATAGACGGTTGTCGGAAATGAATTTTTAATAAGTTGTTTTCCGGTATTAATATCAGAAATTGTCCCAAAGGCTAATGCCTGAAGAAGGATATTTCCCAGCAAAGCCGCCTCAACTGGTCCTGATACAAGTGTTTTGCCCAAAAAATCAGATGTCGTTTGACACAAGAGTTTTGATTGGCTTCCTCCTCCAATCATATGGATGGTATCAAAGCTCGTATTGCTTAAATTCTCAAGCTTCTCTATATAATAGGTAAATGTCAGGCAAAGACTGTTATAGGCACACATAATATATTCACCAATATCCATGGGAATATCCTGCTCTGTATTAGCCAGAAACTCCTTCATAGCAGATTTCATATGCGGGGGATTATAAAAAACAGGTGCTTCCGGATCAATAATCAAGCTTGTATTTTTAGCTTGCTGTGCCAGATTTTCTATTTCCGGAAAAGAATAATTGCCTGGAAACTCTTTTTGAAGGTTCTGTACAATCCATAAACCAGGAATATTTTTTAAGGTTCTATATGTATTGAAAACTCCACGCTCATTGGTAAATCCATGATCCATACTTTCTTTGGTAAGGATAGGCATATCCGATTCAATTCCAACAACACACCATGTACCTGTTGATATATAAGCCTTATTTTCTATGGTACCTGGGATAGCTGCAACGGCCGAGGCAGTATCGTGCGAGGCTACAGCTGCAACCTGGATGTTTTTGGAATTTATTTTATTGTCATTAACAGTACCTATAATTTGAGGCGAATCAACAACTTCCTTAAATAGAGACGGTTTTATTCCAATTTTCCCCAATATTTCATCATCAAATTCATTGGAGTTTATTTTTAATAATTGCGATGTAGATGCAATAGTTACTTCATTTTGAACAACGCCACATAGTTTAAAATTAATATACGATGGGATAAAAAGCAGTGAATCCGCAATTTTTAGTTCCTTACTGTCCTTTGATGCCAGAAGCTGAAAAAGCGTGTTGAAATTATAAAAGTTTATACCGGTTCGTCGAAAGGTTTCAAGCCTGGACATGAGAACTTCCCATTGTTCCATCATTCCATTTGAACGCGCGTCGCGATATGAAAATGGTTTGTCAATTAAATTGTTTTCACTATCGAGCAATACATAATCTACGCCCCAGGAATCCACTCCAATACTTTTTATATTTTGATATTGTGCTATTGCTTTATTAATTCCCAAAATGATATTTTCATATATAGCTTCAATATCCCAGCGTAAGGTGTTAGCTATCTGAACAAAGCCATTCTCGAAACGATAGATTTCTTTGTATTTTAAGGAGTCATCATCTATTGTTCCAAGTACTATCCGTATAGAGCTTGCCCCCATATCGACTGCTATACAATGTATTGGTTTCATAACCAAAATGTTTATTAGACAATATTACACTGCTGTACTGTTTTTTTAAGTGTAAAGATGTATAAATTTATGTAGCTATGAAACATTATGCTATTATGACAATGCTTCATTAAGTTCCAATATCTGGTGAACCTCCTGGTTCGAATCAGGGATCTGAACCTATAAATATAAATGTACTTTGCCATAGATATTGTTGGATAGAACAATGGGAAAGTGAAAAATGGTCTTTCCATTATTGGAGACTATATTGAAATAAAAGCAAAAGTGCTTTTGTCCACAATTATAAAAGATATGCCCCTATTTTTTTTAACGGCAGTTCATGGGGAGGACAATGGGCTTATGACTTTGCATTAGAGTATATAATTTAGCAAACTTTTTATTCCAAAATCTCAGACAAAATCTACCCCGGGGGGTATGTTTTTAACTTCTGTATTTAATAGTTATTGTCCTTCGAGTTCGTTCAATAATTTTTGAGTCTCATTGTTTTCAGGATTTAATTCAAGTGCTTTTTTAAGATTCAAGATCGCATCAT
>CAYWBC010000200.1:0-4008 GCA_964456285.1 uncultured Bacteroidales bacterium | reverse complement strand
ATTCAATCCTGCAAACCTAGTATCGCCTGACCAGTGTCGTGCATAAGACGATTCAAACAAATAGCTTCGGGCCAGCAAGGCTTTTGCAGCTCCTTTAGTTGCTCTGCCGATATCTTCAGGAGCAAGTTCACTTTTTTCTGGTAATACAGGTATGGCTTCAGTAAGATCTTTTTCAATCAGATCAAATAAGTCTCGCATACTTGCTTTTTCCTGGTGGTATTCACTTGGAGAAAGCACATGATCAATTAGAGGCACCTGGCCAAAAATATTGATCAGGTACATATAGTTTATAGCCCTGATGAATTTACATTCTGCAATGCGAATATTGATAATGTCTGCATCTGCATTTGGATCAGCTTCCAGAACTTTAGGAATATTTTCTATTCCAAGGTTGCTGAAATAAATTCCCCTGAACAGAACTCCGTAGACATACTCAAGTCTACCAGCGGTTGGCGTAAATGTAAAGCGATTGAATTCCTCAACATCTGGTACTTCATTTTCAAAGTCACCCCCTGCTTCTGCATCGTTGGAAGTTACTTCACCAAGTACTAATGTTATATCACGGTCCCATACTGTTAGAGTACTAAATGCTGAGTATGCGGCAGTAACTGCCTGGTCAGCCTGATCCATATTGATGTAAAAAGATCCGCTGTTTAGTGCAGCCACAGGCTTAAAGTCGAGATAATCATCGCTGCAGGAATAGGTAAAAAAACCTATGAGAGCGATAAGACATATACTGTATATTTTTTTATTCATTTTTTCCATTTTCTATTAGTTTAAGAACAATTCATGCTTAAAAAGTAAGGTTTACACCCCAAAGAAACATCTTGGTTACCGGGTAAATAGTTGCATCAATACCCATATGCAAAATTCCTGAATCATTGGCTTCTTCATTAGCTTCAGAACCTACTTCCGGGTTAATGCCCTGATAGGTCGTCCAGGTAAATAGATTTCTTGCTCCTACATAAACTCGAAATCGTTCAATATTAATAATCTTTGTGATTGAACTAGGCAAAGTGTAGCCAATTGTCAAAGTACGCAATCGCAGGTATGATGCTTTTTCAATATAAAAATCGCTAACATTTGAATAATTAGCAGAATTACTACTAGGCAGAGAAGTATTAATGTTTGCAGGAGTAACCAGCACACTCTCACCAGAATAAGGATCCAGTTTGTAGACGTCCTGATCTACATATCGATTTGCGTATGATTCAGCCCGATTGGAAAGATCACGGTAAAAATAGAGGTATTGTTTTGTTCCATTGAATAGTTTATTGCCAATGGTTCCAGTAAAATTAGCTCCAAGATCAATTCCTTTATATTCAAGGTTGATAGAGAAACCATAAATTACTTTTGGAGAAGGATTTCCAAGAGGCACTATATCTTCACTGTTGATCTGGCCATCATTATTTGCATCTACATAACGAAAATCTCCAGGTTGAGCCTGAGGATTGGCATAAACTGTTTCACCAAGTTCGTTAACATAAGAAGGCTGATTAATTACTGTATAAAGGCCATCTTCATCGAGTATATAATCTCCGTTATTATCAACAGCACAATCCTCACGTTTGTAAATACCATCGGTCATGTATCCAACGAATTCTGAAACCGGTGCGCCAACACGTGTCAGGGCGAAATTTGTAAGATTATCAACCTGCCCACGATAAATAGAATCAGAAGCCAGACTGATTACTTTATTTTTAAGTGTTGCAATGTTCAAGTCAATGCTATAATTAAGATCCCCAATTCTATCTTTGTAGCCAACGGTTAATTCAAATCCTGAATTGCTAATACTACCAATGTTAACTTCAGGAGACGTTTCATCACCATCAAACTGACTGCCGAGAGACTGAGTACCAGTAGTATATGGAACATCCAGAAGCATAAGCATATCTTCGTTCACTTTTTTGTAATACTCAGCGGTTAGACTAAGCCGATTCTGGAAGAAGGTCAGGTCTACACCAATATTCGACATATGAATGGTTTCCCAATGAATTTCAGGATTGGCAATCTGAACAGGAGCAGCTCCCGCTATAGAAGTTGTATTATCGATAGGGTAGGCAAATGTTGTTGGAAACCTAATAAGACTCTGATATGGATAGCCAGATTTAGCATAGGTTCCTGTTTCACCATAACCAAACCTGATTTTTCCAAAACTTAGCACATTCTGATTTTGCATAAAACCCTCTTCAGAGAATTTCCAACCCACGGAAAAAGAGGGGAAAAGTCCGAATCGATAATCGGGGCCAAAACTGCTTCTTCCACTCCTCCTAATACTGGCTGTAAGTAGGTATTTCTCTTTGTAATTGTAATTCAATCGTCCAAAATAAGACAATCCCCTTTCTTCTTCGGCTGCCCCATCAATGATCTGAGATACGCTTTCAAGATCTGTTGATAGTGAAAAATACTGAAGGTTATCGGGAAGGCCTGAAGTCATGTTTCGTTCACCATTATAATCATATTTCCAGTCACGCGTTGCTTCCAAACCCGCTAACAGACTTATATTATGATTATTAGCAATTGTGAATTTGTATTCTAAAAGTTGCTGGGCAGTATAGCCTAAACTTCGTCCAAATGCAGAAGTAATTTTAACTGCGTTTACTTCTCGTCTATCGTAAATAGTATTATCGTAAGCGTCCTGATACTCTTTATTATCCCAGAAACCTAAGTAACCTCCAAAACGACTGGTAAAACTCAATCCTTTAATAATATCTATCTTAATTCCCAGATTTGCATTGAAGGTATTAACTTTTTGTATTCTGTTAACCATATCAAGCTGAGCAAGCGGGTTATTCCGGTTGAATCTGGAATTTCCCCATTTAGAATATCCAAATGTACTGTCTACATCTCCATTTTCATCGACGGTATTGTAAGCAGGAACCCAAGGTACCATGGTTATTCCAACTCTGACAGGGCCATCGTAATATTGGTTCCATTGCCCATCCGGCAGACCATGAGTTCTTCGGTTGATAAAGCTTATTCTTTCATCGAAAGTAATACGTTTTGATAGTTTATGTTCAGAGTTGATACGTAATGTTAATCTTTCGAATTTGCTTGACTTTATGATACCAGGCTGATTGGTATAAGATGCATTTACTAGGTAGGTAGATACATCATTTCCGCCTGAGGTAGATAGATCATAGTTTTGAACAAAAGCTGGCTCAAATAAGATATCCTGCCAGTCGTGATTAGCTAAAGTATCGGGCCGGGAAGAAATGGCTTCATCGCCAGCAAATACTTCATTCGCCATTTGTAGCCATTGTTCAGAATTCATCATATCGATCTTGGAAACTGGCTTTTCAAAACCCTGGTACATATTGAAATTGGTTGTCATCTTACCTGACCTACCTGTTTTTGTAGTAATGATAATGACTCCATTACCTCCGGAATCACCATAAATGGCAGCTGAAGAAGCATCTTTCAGCACTTCAATGCTCTGAATCTCGGAAGGAGAAATGTCGGAAAGATTACCGCGTACTCCATCAATAATAACCAGTGGTTCAACTCCATTTATAGAACTAATTCCCCTGATTTGAATTACGGCTTCATCACCTGGCCTTCCTGATACAGGAATGACATTTACACCAGCAGCTAAACCTTGCAAAGCCTGATCGACAGTTGGAATAGGGACCTTATTTAAATCCTCACCACTAACTGAAGCAATGGATCCGGTTATGTCACTCTTTTTTTGAACGCCATAACCCGTTACTATCACCTCATCAAGACCAATAATATCAACTACAAGATCCAAATCAATGGTGGTACTTTCATTAACAGCAATTTCCTCTGTTAAGTAGCCAACAAAACTAAATTGAATTATAGATGTGGAAGAAGCGGATATTGAATAAAAACCATCAATATTGGTAATTGTACCGGTAGTAGTGCCTTTTATCGATACTGTAACACCAGGCAAAGGTTCACCTGTATTAGCATCCGTTATAGTTCCTGTAATATCAACAGGATCCTGGAGAATTTCTGTGGCTTGACCCTGATAGGTAAGGGAGCCAA
>CAYWBC010000199.1:769-4045 GCA_964456285.1 uncultured Bacteroidales bacterium | reverse complement strand
AGTATTTTATTCATGATGGATTGATTTGGATTAGCAATTTTTTATTTAATAGTTCAAATATTCTTTTTAATTAATAAAATTCACAGGATGAAAAGTAAATACTTTGCCTTTTCTTGTATAATATTTTTCCTTTCTTAAGGCTTCATTGAATGAATAAAAACCTTCTATCGTATTGTTTGTATATCCAACAACAAACTTATTAATAATTAATAATTCAGCTTCCAAAGTTAAAACTTTGCATATTTCTTCTTCTCGAATTGTATCAGTTGAAGTACATGCCAATTCGTTCAGAAGCTTATCGTAAGTTTTTATTTTTTCAATTTCCTCTATCGACCATTTCATTCTATAAATATAATTATAAAAGTCGATATCTTTTATTGGTTTGAATTCCATGCAAAGTTTTATTTTTCCGATGAATTTTTGTTTGATCTTTAGCTTTAGGATGAATAAAAAAGTATCATTTATATTTTAATATATTTGTTGTGTTTCGAGGTGGCAGGAAGAATACAGCTCGAAAATAGTTTTTTACTACGGAAATATGAAATCACCCTCTGTAACAATAAATACCTTCACCATATTATTTTTAATTACAATATTAATGCCGTGTAATGAAAGTAAAATGAAATCCAATGAAAAAGTTGTTCTAACAAGAATTGATAGTTCTGGTTTAACTTATCTACTACCTTCTCCAGAAATTAAGGGAAGTATTTCAGTTGAAGAGACATTATTCAATAGAAGGTCCAGAAGGCACTATCAGGAAGTAGCTATTTCCGCGGAGGATTTATCACAAATTTTATGGGCTGCTTATGGTATTACAATGCCAAGAGATGATTATGCCTTTTTAAAAGGAGGATTAAGGACAGCTCCATCAGCTGGTGGTTTATATCCTCTTGAAATTTACGTATTGGTTGGTAAAGTAAAAGGCATTGAACCGGGAGTTTATAAATATATATCTAAGAAACATAAAATCGTTAGAACTATTAATAAGGATATCAGAGAAGATTTATGCTCAGCTGCATTAAATCAAGAAATGATAAGTAAGGCACCTGTAGTAATATTTTTTAGTGCTGTATTTAATAGAACTACAAAGAAATATGGTAGTCGTGGCCGTGAGAGATATGTATGTATGGATTTAGGACATTCTGCTCAGAATATTTATCTCCAGGTTGAAGCTCTTCATTTAGGAACATGCGCAATAGGAGCATTTAACGATTCCACTGTAAAACAGACTATGGAATTACCTACTGAAGAAGAGCCTCTATATATAATGCCTATTGGACATTTTTATGATAAATAAGAGTTTTAGTAATTCACAAAAGGTTTTAATTTTTTGTCCCGAAAGCTCCATCCAATTTCCCCCTGGGGTTAGGGGTAGAAGAATAATTTAATTTTTAATTGACAAACTCTTAAGAAAATAGAGGAGTTTTACTTTTATAAGAAAACATTCGAAACGGAATGTTTCCGTTTTTTATCGGAAAGCAAGATGGAATCGGGCTAACCCGATTATAATTTATTTATGAACAATATTAAGATATTGATATATAAGTAAATACACTAATATTAGTTGTATGTTGCATAAGCAATAAAATATAAAAAATGTTGCATTATCAATGTAAATAAGTAAATTGGAGATGAAAAACGCAACATAAAATATGCAATTATGCCAGATTATGATAGTATAAGGATATATCCTAAAACAAAAAGTGCGATATCTAAATTGTCTAAAAAATGGGAAATGACACAGGTAAATTTTTTGCAATCTGCAATGATTTACTTTCAAAATACTGGTGTTAATCCAAAAGATGATAAAGTTTTATCTCCTGCAGAAGAGCTTAAGAAATTTAGAGATACAATAATAGGTTTTATGAGAAAACAGGAGAAGGATTATATACTACCAGTATTTGGCAATATGCAAACTTTAATTGTTAGATTTCAAAAATATTTGGATGAAGAAGCTCCAAGAAAAATTGGTTCTGAACAAGGAGATTATTCAGAATTTTCAGGAAGTAGGAATATAGAAAATCAAAGTAAAAGTATTGAAGATAAAACTGAAAAAAGTGTTGAGTCCAAAGGAGAAGATTTTAAAAATATTGAGAATGATTTATTGAGAGAAAGAGAGAAACTAAAAACAGTTAAAACTTATTTTGAGAAGGTTATTAAAAGCATTGAGAAAAAATCAACCGGTATGCAAAAGAAGCTTGTTGTTGAGTTGCCATTGGCTGAAATAAAAGACATGGAAGATTACTTAAAGAGATTGTAATGTACGTTAAAATAAACAGCCCTAAAAATTATGGCAATACAGGATCATGTATTGGTATAATCGAATATTTAGAAAAAGAAAATCTTGATGTTCTAAATAATTTAGAAACAAATGACTTCAGTGATTTTAAACAATTTTTTAATCAAGACTCAGATATAATATCCTCTCATGAAGTAATAAAAAGTATTGATAAAAATACTTTGAAGCTTTGTAAGGATGATGCAAAATATTATATGATATCAATTAATCCTTCACAAAATGAGATGAAGCATATCGCATATGAAATTACTGGAAGGAAAATTACAGAAATTGGACAATTCACTCTTGAGGAAAGAAAAATTTTCGAAAGTCATTTGCAAGAGTATGGCAGGGAGGTGATGGATATTTATGGGAAGAATTTTAATAAAGGCCTCACTGGAAATGAAATTTTATATTTTGGTAAAGTTGAGCATGAACGAAAGTATAATAGAAACAGTGATCAAGTTAAAGCCGGTATCAGAAAACCAGGTGAATTAAAAGAAGGACTTCAGAGTCATGTTCATATTGTTGTTAGCAGAAAGGATATTTCAAATTCAAAAAAAATAAGTCCATTTGCGAATCATAAAAACTCTAAGAATATACTAAATGGTAAACTGGTTCAGGTTGGATTTAACAGGAAAGAGTTTGTTCAAAATTGTGAAGCTAGATTTGATAAAGTATTTAATTATAGCAGGACCTATGCAAACTCTTTTGATTACAGATATACAATGAAAAATACTGCTTCCAAAGTTGCTGCTTCATACGGTAGATATTTTGCGAATAAAGTAATACCTGGCTATTATAAAATTGATTCTTTTTCAAGAATATCAAAAAATCTTTCAAATGGTGATCCAATGCAGGCACTTTCAAATTTTGCTGCTCAAAATAAAGAAGTAGCCAAAGTCATGAAAGTTATGAAAATAGCTGCTTCGCCTAAAAAAACTGTTATTGAAATAGCAAAGAAAGTACCCCAGTTAATTGATAAGGCAACAACCTTA
>CAYWBC010000199.1:0-759 GCA_964456285.1 uncultured Bacteroidales bacterium | reverse complement strand
AAATCTTTAGTAAATGGAATTAATAAGTGATTTTCTTGAATTGTCCTTAAAAGGTAAATTATTCGTTATAGCAGTTATTTTATTACTTTCTTTTTCGCAAGCCTTGTTACTGAGGTTAAGAATTTTATTTACCCTGATTGGCATTGTAATTATTCAAGTTGCATTGTTTGTGCTATTGAGTATTGTTGGGATGTATACATATAAAATTCACATTTTTTATTTCCTTCCGTCAATTGTACTCGCTTTTTTTATTTATGTATTACTACCTGCAAAGAAAAGCAGACTGAAAAATGATTCTGATCCATGGAGAGTTATTTTTCCAACGATAAAGGGAGATCCTTTGATTTTGGATAATATCAAAAGAGGATTGGCAATTTTTGGAAGTGCCGGTGCTGGAAAATCAGAAAGTGTTTTTGTTCCTTTAATAAAAAATGCCGTGGAGTCTAATGTTACCGGAATTAACTATGATTATAAAGATGGAGAAACGGCTGAAATTGTAAATTATTTTTATAAGGATTCCAATATTAATACATATAATATAATTCCTCACCGTCCTGATTTGTCTCATCGAGTGAATCCAATAGATCCTTCATACATTGATTCACCGGAGATGGTTAATGAACTGGTTAGGATTCTTTTCAAAAATATGAGAGAAAAGGGGGCAAATGATAAAGGATTTTTTAAAGATGTTCCAGAATCTGTTTTAGCAGGGACCATATGGAGATTAAAAAATGATTATCCTGAATATTGTACAATACC
>CAYWBC010000198.1:0-4096 GCA_964456285.1 uncultured Bacteroidales bacterium | reverse complement strand
AGCTTGAGAATACTTATTAAGCATTTTACCAATCTCCTTAACTCTTTCTATGAGGTTTGCTGTTGTAGCATAACCTAATTCCCTTGCTAAAAGAAAATAATAGCTAACTTCATTCAGCGAACCTGCAGCTATATTATAAAATCTAAGTTTATCCTTCAATCCCACCCTAGCAAAACCTTCTGCAATATTCGCCGGAACAGATATTGCCGCTCTTCGTAATTGAGAAGTTAAACCAAATATTTCTTCTTTTGGATACTGTTTGGTCATTTTATAAACTTCCAATACCATGTTATGAGATTTTTGCCATACTATTAAATCACTATAGCTTTTTGATTTTCCTTTCATTAAATGTTTTCATAAAAATACATTCTAACTACTAACTACTAACTACTAACTACTAAATTCTAAACCCTCTTTCACAATATTACAAAATGATTACATAATAAACAATATTTTGTTGTTTTTTTAATCAACTATTCTTATATTATAATTTCAAAATTGATTACTAACTAATCAAAAGAAATGGGTGTAGAAGAAGGGAGCAGAAGAAATGTAGTTCATCTCGATCTGGATACTTTTTTTGTATCGGTTGAGCGCCTGGTAAACAGCAAACTGGAAGGAAAACCTGTCATTATAGGAGGTACCTCCGATCGTGGCGTTGTATCCAGCTGCAGCTATGAAGCGCGTACTTACGGGGTGCATTCGGCCATGCCCATGAAAATGGCCCGTTTCCTATGTTCAGATGCTGTAGTGATTCGTGGCGACATGGAATTGTACAGCAAGTACTCGCACATGGTTACAGACATTGTGGCTGAACGCGCTCCGCTGTATGAAAAGGCATCTATTGATGAATTTTACATTGACATTACAGGCATGGATCGCTTTTTCGGATGCCTGAAGTGGACGAAAGAATTAAGACAGTCTGTAATAAAAAATACCGGCTTACCCCTTTCCTTTGGACTGTCAATTAACAAAACTGTATCGAAAATTGCTACCGGCGAAGCCAAACCCAATGGTGAGAAAGAAGTTCCCGGAAGCATTGTAAAACCATTTCTTTTTCCTCTGTCTATCAACAAAATACCCATGATCGGTAACAAAACCTATCACTTGCTTCGTTCAATGGGCATTGCTACCATAGGAACGTTAAGCCTGATACCCATTGAAATGATGGAGAAAGTATTGGGAAAAAACGGTATTGTTATATGGAAAAAGGCCAATGGCATTGACAATACACCTATACGATCGTATTCAGAACGTAAATCAATCAGTACCGAACGCACATTTGAGCAAGATACCATCGACGTGGCAAAAATGCGTGATATACTGTCAGGAATGGTAGAAAAACTGGCTTTTGAAATGCGTCAGAAGCAGCGCCTTACTGCGTGCATAACAGTAAAAATCAGGTATTCAAACTTCGACACCCATACTTTGCAAAAGCGTGTTCCCTATACTGCTTTCGACCACCAATTGATACCTATTGCAAAAGAACTTTTTGAAAGGCTCTACCAACGCCGCATGCTCATACGTCTGATCGGTGTGCGTTTCAGTCACCTGGTTCAAGGGGTACAACAATTGAACATGTTCGAGGACACACCAAAAACCGTAAATCTTTACAAAACCATGGATAAGCTGCGCAATCGCTACGGAAGAAAATCGATACAGAGGGCTGTGGGAATGAGAGAGTAATGATCAATTGATTTGTTGATCATATAATAAACTACAAAAAAACATTTCCGTTATTGCGAGTAAGGAACGACTGAAGCAATCTGGTTAATCGTATTTGATCAGGCCAGATTGCCACGCTTCGCTCGCAATGACGGATAATTCATAACCAGATTAGCTTCGAGCATGCCCTTTGGACTTCGGTTGCCGCACTTCACTCCGTTAGGTTCGCAATGAAACTCTGGATTTGTTATTATTTAGGCATTATTGTCAAACCTTACATTTCCTAAAATTAAAAAAACAGACAAATAACAATTTTATAAATATTAAAATAGAATTATACACCTAAATATCAATAATATAAACGGTAAATAAACTGTTAATAAATTATTAAATCAGTATAAAAAATTCATCTAAGTAACAACTATATTGCATTATCAATGATATTAAGCTATTTATCAAAGAGAGATAACAATTTTGGTATATTATTTGTAAAATAGCATATAGAGACTGTGGCGGGATATACCTACCTAAAATTGCGCATTTATACAGCAAAAATGGTTGTACCCAACACTAACTAAGACATTAAGTGTACGTAACATTGTATAGTATAAAGTAAAATTCGGAAAAATGATAAGTAAAGCCGAAATAGAATATTTAAAAAAGGTGAATGGGGTAAGGAAAAAAATGGGACTTGAGATTGATATTGATCAATGTAACGAGCACACATTCCTTTTGGCCATTTCAAATGCAAATAAGAATAATAATAAGACTGACAAATAGTTAAGTCTTCTCAAGATATTAATTGTTCGCATTTATTTCAGTGCATTTAATTGCACTTGTATATTGCATGTAAGTAGTGAATTTCCAAACCTCCGGGTACATTCCCGGAGGTTTCTTTTTTATATATATACTAATCCTTCCAATTACTTATTTGAGCAATAAATATTTACCTGCCTTTAAACTAAGTTTTAACATTCCGATATTCCATATTATAATGGCTATATTTGCATACAACTAACCAAATATTTAATAAATGGCTAATAATCAATTTGATAATTTAGACTTATCTCCAAATGCTAAGAAAATTCTTAAAAATTGGAGACCCATTCTAATCGCAATTTTTGTGCTAATAATTGCCTGGAGTGGGTTTTTTAAAATAGACCCTCAAGAAGTCGGTATAATTACCCGGTTTGGAAAGTATACCCGCAAATTAGAACCAGGACTTAACTTTAAAGTACCTTTTATAGAGAAAGTAACTAAAGTTCCTGTTGAGCGTCAACAAAAACTGGAATTTGGCTTTCGTACAATTAGAGCCGGAATTAATACTCAATATATGAAATCCGGATATCTTGATGAATCATTCATGCTGACTGGCGATCTAAATCTGGCCGATGTGGAATGGGTTGTTCAGTATCGTATTGATGATCCATACAAATATCTTTTCAAAGTCAGAAATGCAGAAACTACTCTGCGCGATATTTCTGAAACAGCAGTCAGACAAATAGTAGGAGACCGGACAGTTGATGAAGTAATCACAGTGGGTAGAACAGAAATTGCCACCAGTGTAGAGGAGCTAATCCAAAAAATATGTGATGATTACTCTATTGGAGCAAAAATTGACCAGGTTGTCCTGCAGGATGTAAATCCGCCTGATCCGGTAAAAGCTGCATTCAATGCAGTTAATGAAGCAATACAGGAAAAAGAAACATTAATAAACCAGGCAAAATCAGAATATAACAAGGTAATCCCAAAAGCCAGTGGACAAGCCAAGGAAACAATACAGAAAGCTGAAGGATATGCTACTGAGCGTGTTAACAATGCCTTAGGAGAAGTTGCACGATTCAATGCATTGTATATAGAGTATGTAAAAGCTCCGGAAGTTACGAAACGTAGAATCTACCTTGAGACTATGTCAGAAGTATTGCCATTATTAGGCACAAAAATCATTACAGACGAAAAGGGAAGTAATGTTTTGCCTCTGTTACAAATGCAATTGAAAGAAAAAACAATAAAAGAATAAGCCATGAAAGACAAAAAAATCATAATATATATTGTAGTAATTGTATTTGCAATTATACTTATCAGACAAATTGTATATGTTGTACAGGAAACAGAGCAGGTTGTAATTACTCAATTTGGTAAACCTGTTGGAAATGCTATTACTGAGCCCGGACTTAAGTTTAAAACTCCCTTTATTCAGAAAGCCAATTATTTTGAAAAGCGGTATATGGAGTGGGACGGCGATCCTAACCTGGTCCCTACAAAAGATAAGATGTTCATTTTTGTTGACTCTTATGCTCGCTGGCAAATTACTGACCCTTTGCAATTTTTTAAAAGGCTAACGAATGAGAGAGGTGCCCAATCAAGACTTGACGATATCATTGATGGTGAAACACGTGATTATGTTGCTGCTCATAATCTGGTTGAAACG
>CAYWBC010000197.1:0-4108 GCA_964456285.1 uncultured Bacteroidales bacterium | reverse complement strand
AGAAAACCCTGCATACCCTCTTTCGACTTTCCTATCCAGGTTGTCCCAGTGGTTCAAAAGGCGAAGCTGAATTTTCGGCTTGCTTGATATATTTAGTGTTGCAATTGATTGCTGGGTCTGGATAAGTTTCAGGAAATGAAAAACACCGTATAGTATACCAACATCTGTATTGCCTGTGATAAGGGTTGATTTCTGGCCATGGGTTTCAGATGATAGGACATAAAATCCCTCACTGCCAAGCTCTTCAATATTTTTCCCATCTAAAAGTTCTTTAATGGCCGGGGAACTTTCAGGAGTGCCAATTCTTAAAATACCTTCTGCGTTTTCATCGTTTTCAACAGACTCTATTCCAAGCAGACCGGATAAACCCATTTCAACTTCTTCACGAATAGCTTCTATGGTAAATGATTCGCCTGTAATAACCACGCTCTGTATAATGTTTTTATAATCTTCTAAGATTGATGCATCTTCGATCAGATTATACCTTTGCCAAAGTCGGTAACCGTCTTCTCCATCACTGCTTTTGCAGTTGGCCAAACACAATAAAATAACACACAGAACTATACTATATATTTTTGGTTTCATTTTTCTTTTATTAGAAGAGTTTGTTAAATGCAATTCTTTTATGCAGAGAATTTGTTTTATAAAAATAGAGAATTCAAATCATTAATATTTATTGTCCATAAAAAATTATTATAAACAGTTAAGCTGGCCTGCATTGAAATATGGCTATTATAAATCACGCCCGAGTATAGGTGAATGTCTCTTGCTTTTATTAGTATCTTTTACAGAATACGGCAAAAGATATTTAATAAAAATACTATTCAGGTAATTCATAGAATTCACATTCTCGAAGGTAGGTAAGAAATTCTAGTTCATTTACCATAAATTCTAATCTATTTATCAAATTGTTAAAGCTATATGTAAATTTGATAATCTCATAAAAGAATAAAAAACCTAACTTTCCATTTGAAATGGTATCAATATGATAATTTATTTGAATTTTTACAGCGTAATGTTGCTTCTAATTCTTTTCATACTGCCCCTTATTCTTAATATGTAGTTTATTTATCCTATTTTAATAATTGGAAGAATGAAAACAACCAAAATCTATAACAATTCAGAAACATTTAGTCAAAATTTGTTCATATTTTTAAACAAATAATAGCTTGAATCAATGTTTCTCAACAAAAAAATCTTATATCTGAATTTATTATTACCAGTGCTTTCCGGAATTCTTACCGGATTGTCATATTTATATATTAGTCATTGGTTTGCATGGCTTATGCTGGTTGGCCTGTTCTATGCAGTTATCTCGGAATCAAAGCTTGTGTTTCTTAAAGGATTTATTACAGGAATAGTAACAGGTTCAATACTCTTTTCATGGATGATTGCATCGTCAAAAATGTATACAGGAACAACTTCCAATATAGGTTATCCCGTATGGCTTGCGAGTTCAATTTATTTTGGATTGGTAATGGGAATTGCAGTGAAATTGTTTTCTATTCTACAGATAAAAGACAAGCATAATTCTGCATGGTGGTTAAACGCATTGCTTGCCAGCTCTGTGTGGATCATTATTGATTGGGTACGTACATATATCATGGCAGGCCTACCCTGGCTAAGCTATCCTCTTGCTTTTACTCAGAGCAGGTGGATTTTACCTATGCAAATAACATCGTTTACCGGCTTATGGGGTCTTAGTTTTTTAATTGTTTTTGTAAACGTACTAATTGCTAAAATTTTGATCGATAAGAAATACAAACGGTTCTGGCTACCAATAAGCTTATATATCTTCCTTCTATTTGTTGGTGTACTTAATTTGAAATTTCATTCTGAACGAAGAAAAAAGTCGATTGCTACGGCGCTAATTTGCGAAAATACTGAAGCAAAAACACGTTGGTTACCAGAAACATCTGATTCACTTGCTTCAATTTATTTAGATCTTAACAGGCGTGCAGTAAAATTTAATCCTGACTTAATTGTTTGGAGCGAATCAGCAATACCTTGGAATCTGGCAATGGATGATGATCTGATTCCTAAATGTCTGAGCATAACTTGGCCTTCCCAGGCATCCCATATTATGGGAATATTCACTCCATTTGAGGAAGACAGTACCAAAAAATACAATTCAGCCTATCATATTGAACCAGACGGAGCTATAACCGGCCGATATGACAAGGTGCAATTATTATCCTTCCTTGAACATGCTTTTGCAGGTGCAAAGATTCCTTTTTTCAGAACAAGTGCTATTACTAATATAATTCCAGGCAGAAAACATAATTTACTTAGAACAAGATTTGGCAATGCAGGAGTACTTATTTGTAATGAGATATTTGCTCAAAAGTCATATCGCGCTACTCTTAAACTGCGACCTCATTTTTTGACAATTATATCTAACGATGCATGGTTTGAAGGCAGTATGATACCTGATCACCATTTCTTCTACATTCGTTTAAGAGTAGTAGAGTCGGGCAAAAACACAATTGTTAACTGTAATCGTGGTATATCAGGTATTATCCATTCAAATGGGGTAATTCAAATAGCAGAGAAAGGGACTAAACCTACCGTTGTTTCAGGTCTTATTCACCCCTCAACATCCCAATCATTTTATGCATCTGCAGGTGATTGGTTTATTGTCTTAGCAGTTATCTTTTTAACAATTATTATAGTATTGAATAAAATTTCTAACTAACAAATTAAATTATGAAAAAATCTTTATTTATTTCAACTTTTTTACTAGTAATACTAGTAGGTGAACTATGGGCTACACCGGTAGAAGGGAATTACAGATGGCGAAATGACAATGGATCTGAAATAACTGCCACCTGGGCAGCTAATGAAAATGATTCCCTTGTTCAGTCGAGTGAGGCTAATATCCGATTGCGAATGGAACTTTACCACTGGGGTACTACTGATCCATTTAGCAAAATTTGTTATTTATACTATGCCAGTGCAACAGATACAGTATGGCACCAGGTTGGTGATGATCCAGTGGATGATGCTTTTACTTTCTTTGATTCCCCAAATGTTACAAACGGAGCGTCAACTGTAAGTACAAGGCTTAGTAAATCAGATGCTTCTTGCGCCAATGTAGCTGGTGTTATCCGTGAAAATGAGGCTGCTTTTCTTTTAGACTTAGCCGGGAATACAAGGCAAGAATATGAGTTCAGTATAAAACCTAGCTCGGGAATCGATTATAACCTGGCTTATTATTTTCGGGTTGAGGATGAGGATCCGGGCGTGTATGATTTGTATTGGGCTTTGGCCACAGGTCCTAGGTTATTTCTCCAGAAACCTGTTCTCACGGTTACAGCCGATGATGCTGAGCGCCATCAAGGGGAGGAAAATCCAGTATTCACACTTTCGTACAGTGGTTTTGTGGATGGCGATGATGCGTCAATCTTAGATGAGGCTCCATCTTTGATCTGTGATGCAAATGCTTCTTCGGCTCAAGGTACTTATAATATAGTTGCTTATGGAGGCGAGGACAACAAGTACGAATATAATTATGTTGAAGGAACACTAACTGTTACAGAACCAAATGCCTTTGAAAATCAAAATGCAGGAGAAATTAAGATTTATCCAAATCCTGTTAAAGATTTTGTATACATAGAGGGTTTTGTTTCTGAAGATTATTCTGTCAGGATTGTTGATATTTCGGGAAGAATAATCCTTGATAGAAAAATTGAGAACAATTCCATTGATTTAAGTTCACTTCAAACAGGCATATATTTGCTTAAAATTAGTGATCAGATTCATAAAATTATCAAAGAATAGTATAATTTATTTATGTACTAAACAATAATGTAAGCAGTTTTGCTATCTGTATAATGTATGAGTCTGATCCGGACCTGCTATTATGCAGATAGCAAACTATTTTTAAACAGGCAGGATATTTTATCTGCGAATTATCTAACATCTTCAATTGCGAACAAAACAAAGTGAACTGCGGCATTCTAAGCTAAACGGAAAAACTCATTGAGATAATCTTATTTGGATTAAGCAGATTGCATTGTCATGCTTCTTCGCAATAAAGTAAAATTCAGACAGATCATTTCTTAAACTCATTATAAATTAGCCCGTCCTCACTAACTTGCCTTCTCGT
>CAYWBC010000196.1:0-4334 GCA_964456285.1 uncultured Bacteroidales bacterium | reverse complement strand
TTGATTATACCATACTTTCATTGTATTACTATGAGGATTTGAGTTTAAAAGAAATTTCTAAAATTGTAGAAAAGAAAAAAAACTATTTAAAAGTTTTACTTCAGAGAGCAAGGTTGAAGTTATATAACGGACTCAGTGTTTCATTAAAAAAAGAATTAAAGGAATTGACATGAAAATAAAAGATAAAGAATTCATCAGAGAAATAGTATCTTCTGATTTTAAGCATATTTCAAATCCTAATTTTACAAATGATACTCTTGAAAAAATTGCAGAATTAGAAGATAATAAGATAAGCAATTCAAATTCAGGTGATATGACTTTTTTAATTCCCCAGATTCTATATGCTTCTTTATTTATTCTACTTTCATTTGTTAATGTATTCATTTCCTGGACTCAATTGGGACAGGTAGATAGCCTAATACATTCGATTGAGATGATTTCGGGTTTTTTATTGAATCCGGTCACGATTTCAATCCTGTTTTCATTTTCACTACTTTATTTATTTGATTTATATTTGAAGAAAGTAAGTGCATAATTTACTAAACAATGTATAAAAATAATAGCCTGTTCAGTAGTAAATTCAAGGCTTGTAGTCCGCTTTCCCGAAGCTTCGGGATAACTTGACTGGAATGAAGCCCGCAGTCGGCTACTATTCTTATACCAACCGATAACAAAAGCCTATTTTTTGATTAGCGTTTAACTAATTTCAATAATTTAAAAACGTAAAACATGAATAAATTAAAACCAAAAAGTATTATTATTTTCTCAATCATTATTTTTCTATTGGGATTAATGATGTTTGGATATTGGACAAAGTACATAATTGATGGGATGCCGCTAAAATCAATTCCAATTGCATCTGAAGGTATAGCTGCAATACTTGCCTTAATAACTGGGATTGGTCTTTTCCAGATGCGTCAATGGTCATTTGTTACAGGTATTCTTGTATCTGGATTTTGGATGTATGGCTGTATTGGAGGAATAAACTTAGTTCTTTATGATTTAATAGTTCATAAGCAATTAAACTATCAATCACCTATTGGCGCATGGACAGATGCAATTCTTTTTATTGTTATTACTGCTTTGGCGACAATTTTAGTAATATTTCTTTGGAAAATGCGTAAGACCATATTACATGATTAATAATAAATACTGCACACATCGTGTAAAATCAAGGCGGAGCAAGGTATCTGTATGACAAGTAAACCAAAATATAACAACCATCTGCGATCTGACAAGCCTGCCTGCCGGCAGGCAGGTTAGTCGGGATCACACCCGCCCAAATTTTACAGGAGGACCATTGGCAGCAACCTAAAAATGTGTATCATACCAGAATAGTGTAAACCTAATCCAGTATGATATACATCATAGAATGATATGATCTGATTGATAAAAAATAAGGTGCGTGAATTCTCTAAATTACTTACTTCTATTACTTGTGCACCACACTTAACTTTTCGGAAAATATATCTTGTCCGCATTTAATCCGGACAATAAAAAGCCCTTCATTCTGTAGAGCATTATAAACAGTTTTATATTCCTTTTCAACTTTTAATCCAATTGTGCGGCTAATCTCCTTTCCCTCCATATCAAAAATTCTTATTTCTACTTCACCAAGATAGTCATTACCAAATTCTATAGTAAAACTACTACTTACCGGATTTGGGTAGAGAGAAAGATTATAATCCTCTTCCTGCAATGAAGAAGCAGAAGTAAAAACTCCACCAACTAGTTTGAGCGTTCCAAAATCATCTGCGTTCATCCAGTGATCGTTATAGGCTGCTTCAGATACTGCGACTGATCCAATGAAATTGTCTCGTTCTGTAAAAGCCGGATCAACTGCAGGCTCGTCATCGTCGTTGTAGGCAATAGATAATCCAATGATTTTATTTTCTGTAAGAATCGACCTTGCTCCCTCTTCATTGGTTGGGGAATAGGTGTCGTTATATACAATCAACGAAAACTCCCAGGTGGCTACATTACCTGCTTTACGAAGAATAAAGGAAGGGAAATGCGAACGATAGTCACTCCCCATATCATCACAAATGAAGGTTGTTGTAGTTTCTCCGTTATTAGGAAACTTTGTGAATGTATGATAGGCAAAGGCATTTTCAGCAACCTCATTAAGATGGGGACCACCTGATTTATCTTCGTCAATAAATACCTCAAACATATCGAAGTTATAAATAGCTGAAGTTGTCCCATCTGCTTTATAGGCATCCGATTCAACATCATCGGTAATCTCGAGGAGAAAGTATAAAAGATTATGCTGGCTCGACCATGCCACTTTGTAACGGCCCGAAAAATCAGCGGGATCCATGGTAGTGCCCCAGGGAATCCATACCTGATCAATTACCTGCCAAGATATACTTTGCCAACAGTTATCATTTCCTATGCCATCAAAATTCGGAGGTATATTAATTTCTGTAACAAATACGGTATCATCCTGGGTGAGAAAATCATCCGGTGCCGCTTTTATGGTTGCATTACCCAGGAATAGTATCAGAAGTAAGGGGAGAAAATTCACAATTAATCGCATAGTAAAATATTTTGGTTTCATTTCAAATTGAAAAGTACAAAATACTTGATTAATTCTTTAAGAAAATGTTGTGTAAAATATCAGGGGCTGCAAATTGGGCAATGAAAAGTTATTTGGAGATACCCAATTGACTTGTGCGCAATTGCACTAGCCAGTCGATATTTGTAAGAGCTTAATAAACTTTATAGATTCATTCTAATTGAGAACTTCAAAGTCTTGAAAATAATATTCCCTATGAAAAGAATAAACCCAATTGGTTTAATTTACTCCTTTCTCTAATTTTTAATACATTTTCTGTTGGGCGCGCCTACTCAATTATTCATTGCATTAGGAATATTTATGTAAATAAAATGCAACAGCGCACAACAGCTGGTGAGGCTATGTTCTGGTGAGATAGGAACGCCTGCCTGCCGGCAGGCAGGTAAGCCGCTTTTTCTTATCTTTCATGGAAAAAACAGTGCGATGCAACGCCTACGACAACTTACCAGCAAAACCTTAGCGTTCATTTTATAATGCCCATAATCTTCAATTAATTTTTCTAATGATGAATCTGTGATAAATTATTCTCAATTAGCACATATAATTAAATTATTAATTTAATCTTTAAATTGCACTTAAGCTTAAATTACACTTTATGATAAAAAGATTATTGAATTCAATTTGTACCTTTTTTTTAATAATATTTACTTTAGGTATAAAAGCACAATGGGATAATCCCTTAGTTTATTATCAGTTTAATGAGACCTCCGGTGATCTGGTTGTTGATTCCAGTGGCAATAATTTTGATTGCTATGCCAATTGTGATAACTGCTGGGAAGCCGAAGGTAAATTTAATGGTGCATTTTACTTCCAGGGCATACACAAAATGGATTTGCCTGCTGAAGATATCGCATTGACGAATGAAGAAGGTACAATAGCATTTTGGGTACTACTACCCCAATCGAGTACAAGCAGTATTAACTGCTTTTGGTGGGCAGGTGAAAAAAGCGGTGGCGATACCTTCGGTCCTCATAATGAAATGCATATTAATACAGAAGCAACTGAAACTAATGTTTGGGTAGGTGGCGAAATTGCGTTTTATATACACGATAGCCTTGCTGACAACAGATATTTCATTTTTTCCGATACTTCTAAGGGTTTGAATCCTGCTAATCCCCCTTCGGAAAATGCAATTACACTAACTGACGGTGTATGGCACCATATAGCTTGCACCTGGGAGTCAGGAGCTACAATAGCACTGTATATCGATGGCCAGGCAATTTGGGACACATGCTCATACAATCCAAATTCGTGGGATTGTAATTTAATGACCATTGGAGCGGCAAATGAACGTACCAACCGTAGACTAAATGGTTACCTTGATGAATTCCGGATTTATGATAAAGCATTAGAAGCGGCAGATATAGAGGTAATTTACAGCTATATTCCGGAAGGTAATTTCAATTCTATCGAAAGCATAAAAAAAACAAGCATTGCAGCGCTGAACTGTTATCCAAATCCAACCAGCAATAATATTTCTTTCTATAATTCATTAGCTATAGAAAGCATTGAAATTTACAGCCTGACAGGAGAAAAACGAATAGTACAACAGGTTTCCAATACAAATGAAATAGTTGAAATAAATATTGATCAACTTTCATCAGGATTCTATTTCATCAGGGCATATGGTAATGACAAGCTTATCGCGATGGGTAAGTTTTTAAAGAAATAATTTAAAACCCAATGCTTCCGCGCGATTATACCTAAAATCCGCATGTCAGATAGAAATCAAGTTTTTCCCTTTAACTTTCAAAAT
>CAYWBC010000195.1:0-4339 GCA_964456285.1 uncultured Bacteroidales bacterium | reverse complement strand
TCGAATGTCGAATTTCCAATGTTGAAGTAGGATTCGTTGGTAATTGGACATTGGGCGTTGGACATTGGACATTCATTTTCAATTTTTATTGTTTACTCTGAGCTGTAGCAATACTTTTTACAAAAATTGCAATGAGTTCATTATTCTCTTTTTCGTTTAAGCATACAAGGTTTTCATCCTTCACCAGTCCAATACCTTTTATGAGCTTTAAGCATATTTTTGTTTCTCGCAATTCCTTTAAAATAATCTTGAATTTTTGAACAAAATCCCTGCGAGATTCCGCCGCCTGAGCTTCTCCATAATTTAAAGCAGGAGATGTGCATGATCTTACAATTTGTCCCCCAAGCACATTCCCTGCTCTTGTATTTGGAATTTTTTCTGCCATTCTAATTACTGTAATACCGAATTGAACAAGTCGGTCTTCTAAATCATAGCTTTCATATAACTTTCGTGACATCATATAACGATTTATTTGGTTAAGAATCAAATCTAAATAACTTCGACATTGGATATTCGACATTGGATATTCGTCATTGGAAATTCGACATTTTTCTTCTCCCTTCTTCTCAGCTCATCAACTAATCTACTTATTGATTCCCCACCATTTATTGCTTAGTTTCGCATTTCCCAAAATAAGTTTAACTACTCTCCATGAGGTATCTGTAATGGTATAATCCCGGGCAATGGCTACATATTTTCGTTGTTTGTGTTCCTGAATAACTGCATCTATGGAATTCAAAATTACATCTGAATCAAAACCAGTGAGGATAATTGTTCCGGCATCCTGAGCTTCCGGTCGTTCCATAGATTGTCGCAGGGAAATGGCCGGGAATGAGAGCATTGCACTTTCTTCACTAATGGTACCGCTGTCAGACAGGGTACACAATGCATGCATCTGCAAATGCACGTAATCTGAAAATCCAAAGGGTTTTAGAAAACGGATCATCTCGTTTTCTTTTAGGGTATCGAGTTCTTCAATACGCTTTCTCGTTCTGGGATGCGTTGATACAATAAGGGGCAATCCATATTCTTCAACCAGTTGATGAAGAACCTGCATTATTTTTTCAAGATGTTTTGGATTATCCACATTCTCTTCTCTATGCACAGAAACCACAAAATACTTCTTTCCCGAAAGCTTTAGTGTTTTTAGAATTTCGGAAGACTCAATCCTTGACATATTCGCATCAAGTACCTCTTTCATTGGCGATCCGGTAAGGTATATGCGCCTGTGTGGAAGGCCCTCTGAAATCAAGTGTCGTCTGGCATGCTCGGTATATACAAGATTAAAATCGGCAATATGGTCAATTATTCTGCGGTTTATTTCTTCAGGAACATTAAAATCAAAACTGCGATTTCCGGCTTCCATATGAAAAACAGGAATATGCATCCGTTTTGCAATATAGGCCGAGAGACAGGAGTTTGTGTCTCCAAGCACCAGCAAAGCATCCGGCAGTTCCTTTTTCAGAACTTCTTCAGATTTTTTGATTATGTCGCCAACTGCAGCACCCAATGAAGAAGTGTCAATAGCTAAAAAGTAATCCGGTTTCCGCAATTCCAGATCTTTAAAGAATATTTCGTTTAATTCGTAATCATAGTTTTGTCCTGTATGGATCAAAATCTGATTCACATGTTTATCAAGTAATTTTATTGTGCTGCTCAACCTGATGATTTCAGGTCGCGTACCAACAATGGTGGCAACTTTTAGTCTTGATTGTTTCATCTTTTGAAGGGTTTTTGAGCTATGCAAATTTTTTGATACTACTAAACATCTTCATAATATGTGTCAGGATCATCAGGATTGTAAAATTCATTGATCCAGAATAAGGTATACAAGTCGTCGTTGCCGGTATTTGTGATATTATGCGTATACCATACAGGCATATCTACGAAAGCAGGCTCATTTCCATTCAGCTTAAATTCAAGAACATCACTTGTGCCAATTCTCCGTAGCCGTATAATAGCTTCTCCCTTTATTACAATGAATCGCTCTATTTTGCGTATATGGAAATGATTGCCCCGGCTTATGCCCGGTTTTGTGGTTGAGAAAGAAAATTGACCTCCCAATTCTGATTTAAGAGTTTCTACAAATGAACCACGATCATCTGTGTTTTGCTTAAGTTTTAACGGGAAAAAATTTTGCTGGTCGAAATAGCAGCGAAATGTATTAAATAAATTTGTCTCAAAAGTAGTATTGAGTTTTGGGAATACATAGTTATCAAAATATCTCTTCTTATAATATTGTAATAAGGAAAGTATTTCAGAAACTTTATTGGACGAAGTATATGCTATCTCGTAATATTCCTCATTAATCCTATTTTTGATAATATTGAATATCTCAACAATGAGTTCCTGAATATAAATTAATTTCAGTTCTGCATCCACATGAATTTCGGGAGTTTCATTGTGACTTAACTGATGGCAGAATGTAGCCACCACCGAGTTGTAATATGGATTTCCAAAGGGTCCAAAAACATTTGGCAAAACCATACCGGTGAAACAGACTTCATTCTTTTGTGACCATTTAAGCAATAATTCTCTGCCGGCCTTTTTGGCTTTACCATATGGATTATCCTTTTCTTCCTGTGTAGAAGATGAGAATAGAATGTGGGGAGAAGTAACACTTGCGTTTAAAGCCAAAATTAACTTTTCAACCAGTTCAATATTTGTTTTGAAAATATAATCCTCACTTGAGTGACGATTAACTCCTGCCAGGTGCACTATTACATCACATTCAGCCACCCAGCTTTCCAGTTTTGACTGAGAATCAAAAAAAACATCCTCAAAAGGAACTGTAATAATACTATCTTGTAGCTTTAAGAAATTGAAGAGATGTGTACCAATAAAACCCGATTGCCCTGTTATGCCAATTTTCATAGACTATTTCTCCAAATCATTTTTTATGAAATCAAGTTTGAGCAGGAGATTTTTCATTCCCTCCACATCAAGCCTTTGTGTATTGTGTGAATTGTATTCTTCGATTTCGGTCATTTTTGATTTCCCTTCAGAGAAATACAGGTTGTAATTTAAGTCACGGGTATCTGCAGGAATTCTAAAATAATTTCCCTGATCCTGGGCTTTTGCCATTTCTTCTATGTTTACAAGGGTTTCATATTTCTTTTCTCCATGTCGGGTCCCGATAATCTTTATTTCATTGCTGGCATTGTATAGCTCCTTTAATGCCAGGGCAAGAACTTCAATGGTTGCGGCAGGTGATTTTTGAACAAACATGTCCCCTTGTTTTCCATTCTCAAAAGCATGAAGTACCAAATCTACTGCATCATCAAGGGTCATCATATACCGTGTCATTTCAGGGTCGGTTATACTGATAGGTAAACCTTTTTTTATTTGTTCAACAAACAAGGGTATTACAGAACCTCTGGAAGCCATAACATTACCATAGCGCGTACCGCACAAACGGGTTATCTTTTCATCCACATTTCGAGATAGCGCTACCATCACTTTCTCCATCAATGCTTTAGTCATTCCCATGGCATTGATTGGGTAAACGGCTTTGTCAGTACTGAGAATAACAAGGCGTTTTACTTTATATGAAATGGCTGTTGTAAGTACATTCTCAGTTCCAAGAATATTGGTTTTAACCGCTTCAATCGGGAAAAATTCACAGGATGGAACCTGTTTAAGGGCAGCCGCATGAAATATATAATCTACGCCGGGCATAACCTTGTTTATACTATCGGGTTGCCGGACATCACCAATGTAAAATTTCACTTTTGAGTTGTTCAGCTCACGGCGCATATCGTCCTGTTTCTTTTCATCGCGACTGAAGATCCTTATTTCTGCAATATCAGAATTTAAAAACTTCTTAAGCACTGCGTTCCCAAAAGAACCGGTTCCTCCGGTTATTAAAAGTATCTTATTCTTAAACATGATAATAATTCAAATTAAATAATTAATTAATACATTATTCTATAGCATATCTGATTATTGTTCCTTCTCTTTCCATTTTCCTATCACTCTTCCAATATCAGCTGCCGGAAATTGTTTTGACAACAACACAAGATCTGATAACTTTCCATACGCAATAACCTGTTTTATTACAAGTGATTTCGGAAGAGAAGCATCTCGCTCATAGGACCAGAATATGTGTTTTGAGTAGCAGTCAATGTTCATTGTATGAACCTTATATTGTGGAATTGTTTATAGGTTTAGTTGTTTAGTAGTTGAGTTGTTTAGTTTGGTGTTTTTTCATGAAAATTACTGACAGTTAGTATTATAGAAAGTAAAGATAAATAAAATTCAATGTTGAATGTCGAATGTCGAATTTCCAATGTTGAAGTTTAGATTTGTTACTGGTTACTGGTTACTGGTTACTGGTTAC
>CAYWBC010000194.1:0-4359 GCA_964456285.1 uncultured Bacteroidales bacterium | reverse complement strand
TTCAATCAGAATATCTTCATGACAAAAACCAACATTCATTACCGTGTCGTTTCCACCATAATAAATAAATATTGTACCATCAGGCTTTCGTATGGCGCCACAAGTGAACACTACATTTGGTACGTGTATATAATCGGCATTAGCTACTTTGCAATCGTCTTTTGATGGGAAAAGTATGGGGATATTAGATACCCTGACAATTTCAGGATTGTTCAAATCGTGTAAAGCAACACCCAGAACATATGGATTTCCATCCATTGTATTCCTAACTCCATGAAAAATATTAATCCAACCATGTTTTGTTTTTATTGGAGGCGCTCCCGGACCAATTTTACCGGAAAATGCGCTGGGGCCACCACTTTGTTTTATTATAGGTTCTTGGTTAATCTGCCAATTGTTTTCAGATATTTTATCAGTATAACCTATTTTTATTTCGGAATACAGGCCGCCGGTTTGTTCTATAGTATTATCGTTCGGGCGGAAAAGTGCTATATATTTATTATTAATTTTTTCGGAAAATATTACTACATTCCTCATATCTACATCTAAAACAGGGCCATATCTTGTAAGCGATTTAAAATCTTTTGTAATTGCAAGAGATACTCTCACTCTGTCTTTTATTGTATTATGATAAGCGCTATATATAATGTAATAAGTGCCATTAATATTTGTTATTCTGGCATCTTCAACACCTCCGGCTTCATTTTCAATTATTTCTTTACTTTTTACATTATTACCAAAGTTGTCATTATTATCACAGGGTTTAAGGAAGGGTTTCTTTTCTATTTCCCAATCAGTAAGCCCATTTTTGCTAACGGCTTTTCCTATTACAGAAACTCCATTTCGCAAGTGCGAACGGAAAAGCATAATTGTTTGATCTTTATACTCAGTGACACCAGCATTGTGCACCGTTACAACTTTCAAGTGTGGTTCTTGCCAAATGGCATTTACCTTATGACTGTTCAAAATAGGGTTAGCCCTAAACCGACAAACCGGCTGATTAAGACTTGACTCATATTTTTCACCTAATATTTCGAATTGTTTTAAATTGTTTGCCATCTTAATTTTCTTTGGTATTATTAGTTATTGGGAATTAACCCGAGAAATTAATTTCGTTGAGTCCTTCAGAGTTAAGCTTAGGGAACTGAACCTGCCGGCTCACCGAAAGTATTTATATATTGAGGCTCGTTCTCTCTCATACCTGCAACCTCAAGTGCAATAAGTGAAAAGACATTCCAGCTGAATACTCTTGCCGATGGCCACCAACAATTAGGCTGCGAAAGATCCATGGGTATTATTTCATGGCTGAAGGGTTCATTGTAGTTAAGATTGATTTCAGCCAGCATTCTTTTTTTAATTCGTTCTTCAGCTGGCTCCCAACCATGTTTTTTACCTGCCACATAGGCGCAAATTTCGTTTCGCATCCAACTGCCTCCGTTATAGTATTGTCCCTTAGCCCAAAACATATTGGGCAGAAAGGGTTTGTTTTCCATCGTGAAAAAGGTATCCCTTGCATGGAAAATAATTGGCGAGCAATCGTTAATAACAGGAAATTTATTCAGTGTATTGATTACCATCGCTGAGTCGAGTATAGGTTTATCCCATAACCACCACGAAACAAATTCAGGCATCAGGTCTGTAAAGGAAACCACATAGGGAAAATCTTTGTCGGAGATGATATATCCTTTTTCCTTATCATAATAATTTCTGTATTCCTGAACTACCTTGTCAATATATTCCTGTTCTATTTCGAATCCTAATTCTCGGGCAGCCATGAGCGTTATGGCATACACACCCTGATTAACAGCTAGTGTCGATTTCTTTTGTTCGTAGTACACTACATCGTTTTGGCTTAAAGAAAATTGGGCAGTAACAATACCATCCCTGTCAGGGTCAAATTCCTCAAAACAAAATTCGAGAGCTTTTTTCAATCGAAGTGAATCCAGTGTTGTGTTAAATCTTCGTTTATTAAGTAATCCCCACCAGAACCATTCGCAGGTTGCTTCGTTTCCTTTTTTTTCAATACTCCCCATATAAGGGGTAATGATGGTACCAATAGCACCCCTGGGGTCCTGTGTTCCACCCCATTTCTTCCAGATAGATTCATTTAATTCTTTATCATAAACGGAAACCACGCTCCAAAATGCATCCCTGTTGTACATATCAGGGGCATAGTTAATGCTTGGCACATTATGTGGGCTGAAGTCTTGCGGCGATGTTATCCAGGTGAGCATCATAAAATCGGCAAATAGTACTTTTTCTTCATCCGGGCCCTCAAATCCCAATCCCTCTGAGAGTCTTGTCTGGCAGGCCAATCGAATATCTCTGATATTTTCAGCTTTCTGCACAAAGATAAAAATGGTTTTTGTTTGTTTTTCGCCTATCTGCATGCGGTGATAAGGATACTTTTTAGGGATGATTTCGAGTATTTCGAAATCATTAATACTAATTTCTGAACGGCTCTCTATTAACAATTGAGCATTGCTTCCCTCCAAACCTTGCAGCAGAGCTGATTCTTCAAATACCAACCATTCATCTGAAGATGCAGGAATTCCTGTTTTATAGTGAAAACCTATAACTTCATCTGTGTTGTTGCGGGTTTTTATAAGTCTTAAATTAATTGGTTGTTTTGATTTGTATTTAAATTTTATGATATAAAAACCATCAACAGTGGTAAAAGGAATTTTAATTCCGGAATTGATCTCAGGCTGTTTTTTATCAGGTGTAACTATAAAATCATCTCCTTTTATGGCATTTATTTTTCCTCCATTGTGTTGGAATGCATCAGCAAGATATTTATTGTTTAATGGGGTTGGTAGTCCGGCATTGTAATCCGATAATTCGCCAAAGCCTAAGCTAACATAGTTATCTTTTAGCGCTCGTTCTTCAAGGTTTGAAATACGGTAAAGGTTTACATCTGCAATGGTTTGTACAGCTTTAAAGCCTATGCTGGAGGTTCTCTGATCGACAGGCCGTTTTCGGATGTTACGGGTCCATTGGTTTTTGTGTCCGGCATCTGTTAATAGACCTACAGCAACAGAATCTTCGAGGAAGAAACCTGCAGCAGGATATATTTCCCTTATCGAACCTCCCTGGTGATCTAAATGGTCAAAACTCCAATAGGAAACTGGTTCATAGTAGGGGCTTATTTTGGTCTCAAGTTGGTAAAAAAGTAATGGAATGTTGTTTTGTTCCAGGCGGATTTCCTTCTTAATTACTTGATCATTTACAATGGAATAATCAACTTCAATAGTAATATTGGTCATTAAGTCTTTTGAATAATACTGTCCTGAAAGTTTTATCGTCCCCTTGATTTTTTCAGCATGCTTAGCCTTCCAATTCAAAACTGTGTCGGCAATGCTGCGATCATCGTTTTCAATAATCAGGTTAAACTCACCGATAGCTTTGTTACTTATAACTTTGTTATTGCCATATAGTACCTGAATGTCATATCCATTTTCCCCGTTACCTGATAATTGCAACAATACATTTTGAGAAATCACTACCGGGCTGGCAGAAAATAATATCAGTAAAAGTAAAATGCTATTTCTCATATTTGATTGAATAGTATTTGCAAAGAGAGTGCCTGTAAAAAAAAAGGGAGGGATAGTAAATTTATCCCTTCCCCAAATCATTGTTGAACATTGTTTATTGTGCTTCAGAATTTTCTAAGGTGTATATAGAAAGTGCTTCAGCATCTGTCAGCGCTTTATTGTATAACCGCAGGTCATCCATTGAACCTTTAAAGAAACCATCTGTTGCACCAGCTTCCTCAGTAATGTAATCGTCAGTCGGAAGTTGTTGACCTATACAAAGGTTTTTGGTTACTGTCATTAAGTCACCGATCACACCTCTGTCATTAACTTCATTTACTTTCACGCCATTAGCAAAGAATTTAGTTACACCCTCAGCAGCATAGGAACAAACAACATGTGTCCATACATTTTCATTAACTGTATATGGATTACTATCATCATCAACGACAAACTCCCATGTATCAGGGTCAGTTTGTTTTCTAATGGTAAAGTAAAGTTTATCCTCTGATTGCAGGTTCAATTTATAGCCTATCCAACGATCTAATGAAATAATATAATCATTATTATCCTGGCTTTCCATCTTAATCCATACACTTATACTCAATTCTTCACTAGGATTAAGCTGTGAGCTATAAGGCACTTCAATATTTGCACCTTTATCGAAATAGAAGGCTTTGCCTGCGGTTCCAAATCTGTCAGCAGCTAAAACTGGCACTACAGGACTGCCTGCATCATAGAAATTCGTATGGCCTGATTCTAATGTACCATCGTGACCATTTCCTGAATTATCGGTTGCATCACCATTGAATAGCCATTGTGCAAT
>CAYWBC010000193.1:0-4447 GCA_964456285.1 uncultured Bacteroidales bacterium | reverse complement strand
AATCCCCCTACCGATAAAAAAACAGTTGAGTTTTTAAGCTAACGAGGTTAAATTTGTAAGACAAGCTCCTAGATAAGGCCGGTCTTAGCAATGGTGTATAATAACCCGAGCGCAATCAAGGTCTGAATGTAAAAAGTCGTAGTATTTTATGTTATGGCTTGGGTTTGAGTTTAATGGTGATACTTGCAAAAGAGTAATCCCGATCGGAATAATATCAAAGTTTTAGAATTGCATTCCGTGGAGCTTTTTACAAACTAAAAAAAGATTAGAATGAGTAAAAAGCAAATGAATTTAGAAGTTGTCAATCCTAATGCAGCAGGGATTGATGTAGGAAGCCGGAGTCACTGGGTTGCCATCGGCCAAGATGCACAAGATGTACGAGAATTTGGGGTTTATAGTGAAGACCATCAGGCATTATGTATGTGGTTAACAGAAAACCACATTGAGACAATTGCAATGGAAAGCACAGGAACCTATTGGCAAAACCTATTTTCTTCATTGGTAGTAGCAGGGTTTGACGTAATCTTAGTAAATGGAAAACAAACAAAAAATGTAAAAGGGAAAAAGACAGATATTAAAGATTGTCAATGGATTCAGAAACTCCATTGCCTAGGGTTATTAAGTAACAGTTTTTTACCAGACAGCACAACTGATATAATCCGGACATATTCAAGGCATCGTCAAAATTTAGTGAGGCAATCAGCCCGTACTGTTTTAAAAGTTCAGAAGTACCTTCGGTTAATGAACATGCGACTTGATGTCGTGGTAAAAGATATTGTAGGTTTGACAGGAACGAAAATTATATCTGATTTTATCGCAGGAGAGCATTCAGGAAAAGAATTAGCAAAGAATAGACATTACAATTGCCGAAAACCTGAAGAAGAAATAGCAAAGGCATTGCAATATAATGGCAGAGATGATTACATGTTTGCATTGAAACATGAGTGGGGCACTTATCTTCATGTTCAACAACAAATAGAAGAAGTAGATGCGGAAATAAAAAAGTTACTGGAAGATATTATCGATAAAGACGATAATAAAAAGCAACACGTAGTAGATAAAAAAACATATAAGCGGAAGAATAAAAACACAATTAGGGGTACAGATATGAATCAGATAGCCTATCAATATTTTGAAGGAATTGACCTTATGGCTATAGAAGGCGTAAATGATGCAACTTTAATGGCGATAATCAGTGAGATTGGTTTAGAGGGTATTAAGAAATTTGAATCGGCAAAACAATTTACAGCATGGTTACGACTGGCTCCCAATAATAAGAAAAGTGGAGGTAAAGTTCTTAGTCATCACTTACCCAAGGGAAGTAGTCGATTAAAAATTGCTTTTCGAAATGCTGCAAATGCCATTGGTAATTTAAAAGAAGGGCATTTAGCTGATTTTTTCAGAAAAATTAATTATAAAAAGGGTCGTGCAACAGCAGTAAGTGCAACAGCAAGAAAATTGGCTGTTATAATTTGGAATATGTTAGTAAAAGTACAATCTTATAATCCTCCTTCACAATACTTATTCCTGGATGAAAAAAGAAGACTTGGATTAGTTAAAAGAATTAAAAAGCAAATTACTAAATTTGAAATTCGACCCGAACAACTTGGATTTACAACTACTTGACTATCTGTATTATAAATTTGACGTTAGTCGGAAGCATAAAAAACGCACTTATGATTGAAACGAAGTACATCAAACCGTATTCTGTTGACATTTTAAACGGTCATACTGTGACTTTTATTAATGGATTTAAAGCAAGAAACATAAAGGGATTTCTTTGGCTCTGGACAAATTTGTTTTCAATTATTAAATCCGTTAAAAAGGCACATGGATGCTTTGAATGTATCCCTTGCATTGTAAGTCCTGTAAGAGTATTAATGATTAGTTACTGGATAAATCAGGATGAACTTAATACCTATTTTAAAAGTTCAAAACATAAAAAGCTTATGAATTTCTTCTTTAACAATCCTAAGAGTTTAGCGTTATTTAATGAAAAATATATACCAAAACAATCAGGGTTATATCATAACGAGCCACAGGGGCTTGCTAAACATTTCCTGCAAATAACTTAAAAACAATGAAACCACTTTATGTATTACTTGTCGCCTTTATAACCAGTCTGATTATATTAAGATTCGGTTTTGGAGAATTAGACTATTCTTTATCTGGCAGAATTGCTATGTCAATAATGTTGATATTTACTTCGATAGGTCATTTTGTTTTTTCAAAAGGGATGATATTGATGATACCTGATTTTGTTCCATTTAAGAAAACGCTCGTTTATTTTACAGGCATTGTTGAAACGGCAGCTGCTATTGGGATTTTAATTCATTCACTACAGGATATTACAGCAGTCTTGCTTATAACTTTTTTCATCTTAATTTTACCTGCAAACATTAATGCGGCGATAAAACATGTCGATTTTCAAAAAGCCAACAATGAAGGCAGTGGAATAAATTATCTTTGGTTCAGGATTCCACTACAAGTATTATTTATAGCATGGACGTACTTTTTTGCTATTTACTTTTAACGGAAAATAATGAACACGGATTCTTATAGAAAAGAGATGCCAGCTGCCAACAACGGATCATAAAACATGCCGGGTTCAGTGTATTTTCGAGCGTTTCGTCACGCATTAAGTTTTGTATCGTGGGATACAGACGCATCACCGCAATCCGGCACGTTTCATACTGCAAAACCTTTGGCGGTAATAATAATCAATCAATCTATTGCGATTAATTTCGTATCTTTAATAAAAATTGAAAAGATGATAGTTGAACGTACAAATAAAGAAATTTTGGTGAGATTATCACCTCAAACAAACACCTCCGATTTACAAGACATGTTGGATTATTTGGAGTATAAAGAGTTAGTTTCTAAATCAAAAGCAAAACAAAGTGATATTGATGAATTAGCTAAACAAGTTAATCATTCAATGATGGAGAAGGTTAGAAAATCACGTATGTAAATTCTAACTATGAAATTTGTTATTGATTCAAATATAGTTTTCAGTGCGATACTTAATCCAGAAAGCCCTATAGGTCAAATAATTCTTAATGGTTCTAAATATTTTAACTTTATCTCAATTGATCAATTAAAAAATGAGATTGACAAACATGAAGATAAAATTTTAAAAATTAGTGGATTGAGTAAACTTGATTATAACAGAATTTACGGACTGATAAAATCAAAAATTAAATTTGTAAATCAATTATTATTAAATTCTGACAATTATCAAAAAGCCGATAAGCTGACAAACGATATAGATCCTGATGATTTATTGTTTATTGGCCTTTCATTTCAATTCCGATGCAAATTATGGTCTGGAGATAAACAATTGATAAATGGCCTTCAAGAAAAGGGATTTAAACAAATTATTACAACAGATGAATTATTCCAGATTTATCTTGATAAAGAATTGAAAAGAAAAATTAAAAAATAATAAAAACTACTACCGCCAATACAAAGGACTTTAAGCGGCACGAAGTGCCAGACGAGAAGACCCGGTTGAACTAAATTCCGGAATCAGGGTATGCAGTTATCAAGGTATTTTATAAGTGAGTTTATACCATTTAGCAGGTAGAAAAAAAGGCAGGATTTTTTGTAAATTGCTTCCTGGTTGGAATAACCAGATGAACACAAATACCTGCCTAAAACCGGCAGGTAGGCAGATAAAATCACAATATGGAGTTCGTAAAATTCTATAACAGTTTACAACAAATCAATAACTAAAGCTATATGGGAAATAGATGTACTTTTAGAGAAAAAGGGAGGTGTATTTGGGGGTTGGGAATAATTTTGAGAGGCCAGATAATTGATAAAGTTCATTTTGATTTTAGTACGACCTAATATATAACTATGGAAAATCTAGACACAAATCTTACTTCTAATTACAGTAAAAGGGACAATAGTATAATAAATACTATTAGTGTTAATCAATATACTATATTGGCGATAGCAACTTTTGGATTATATAATTTATGGTGGATTTATAAATCGTGGTCATTTTTCCGAAATAAGGAAAAATCTGACATAATGGCCGCTGTGAGGACTTTATTTAGTATTATTTTTTTAATTCCACTTTTCCAGAAAATATTAAAGCTGGCCAAGAATTATGAATACGAGCAAAACTACTCTTCAATAATACTATTTTTAGGATTCTTAATTACTAATCTTCTTGCATACTTACCTGATCCATATTTCTTAATAGCAATTTTCTCATTTATATTTATGATTCCGCCATTTAGAGCATTAAATTTTGCTATGTTGCATACCGAAGGATTTCAAGTAATTGAGCAAGAAAAATTTAATGGAAGACAGATTTTTCTTTTAATTGTCGGAGGTTTGCTTTGGATTCTGGTATTTATTGGATTGTTATTATAAAACTATTCACAATACATAGGACTTTAAGCGGCTCGAAGTGCCAGGCGAGAAGACCCGGTTG
>CAYWBC010000192.1:0-4508 GCA_964456285.1 uncultured Bacteroidales bacterium | reverse complement strand
AGCTAAACTAGTTATCATACCGACTGCTGAACCCGATAGTTATTTACTGAAAGATTCATCATTTTATGAGATTAAAGAATACTTTGAAGAGATTGGATTTAATGATATTACTATTATACATACGAGAGATTCAGCTCAAGCTAATGATGATAACTTTATTGCGCCAATAAAGAATGCTACTGCAATATATTTTGAAGGAGGTAGGCAATGGAGAATAGCAGATGGATTCTTAAATACAAAGGCACATAAAGAAATGTTTAATTTACTTGACAGGGGTGGGGTAATTGCAGGTTCTTCAGCAGGGGCAACTATTCAAGGATCTTATTTGGCAAGAGGTGACTCAAGAAACAATCAAATAATGATGGGAGATCATGTAATTGGATTAGGCTTTATTACGAATATTGCAATTGATCAACACGTTCTAGCCCGCAACAGGCAATTTGACATGTTTGACATATTAAAAAATCGCCCTGAATTATTAGGAATAGGTATTGATGAGAATACTGCTATTATAGTACAAGGAGATACTCTTGAAGTATATGGGGAAAGCTATGTTTTAATTTATGATAAATCTTTTTGGTCAAGAGAGGGTAGTGAATTAAAAAGATTACCAGAGGAAAATGAATTATTCTATTTTTTAAGAGCAGGAGACAGGTACAATTTATCTGAAAGAAAGATAATTGACAAATAACTGTCTGTTACACCTTTTTAAGGAAGATCAAGTTATAATGGGATTTGTCCCAAAAACCCCACAATAAACCAAACAAAACTTGGTCTAGACGCTAGTTAGTGTGCATACCTTGTAAGACTTCTATTAATTATGTAACTTTGAAATAAAAGGGCTATTATGAGCACAATTGAGATTAAAAATAGCTTTCACAAGCTGATTGACAGTATAGATAATGATAATATTTTATTAAAGTTTTATGATTTATTGGAACGTGCTGTCACCGTCAAGCCTGGATACCTTTGGAATAGATTAACAAAAGAGGAACAGGAAGAACTTTTAAAGATTGCCAGCGAGACTGACAATGAAGAGAATTTAATTTCACATTCAGCGATACAGGCAAAACATAAAAAATGGCTCGATTAATAAAATGGTCTAGACATGCTGATATCAAATTTGATAAGATTTTAGAGCATTTGGAAAGTGAGTGGGGAGAAAAGACAACTAAGGCATTCGTTAAAAGGACACATGAATTTCTTGATTTATTAATTGACTTCCCTGATATTGGATCTATCGAAAATGCCGATAGACAAATAAGAGGATTTGTTTTAGTAAAACAGATAACCATATTTTATAAAATTAAGAGTAAAGTAATAATTATACTTAATTTTTACGATAATAGACAAAGACCTAAGCGACGCCGATATGAGAGGAATTCACACTAACCCTCTTCTAAGAAAAAACTTACTTTTAATAAATAAAGTCTCACAAAACGCAATTTTACAGAATAAGGATTTATTAGAATTTCATCAGCGTTCAATATATTCGGATGATGGATTAACTAAATTAAGAAAATGAAAAAAGTTATTTATCTATTAATGGTAATCCAACTATTCTCATGCATAAAGGAACCCGAAGAAATTGCAGACAATAATGCTAATGGCGACAGCTTACATTTCGATGCTGCCGATTGCGATACCTTACTTGTTAATACTATTTCTGACCAGGAATTGTATGATACAATTTATTCTGCATTTCAATATTATGATGGATTTTACTCTGAGGATTTAGACGGTGGTTCTATTTACTTTGAAAACAGAATTAGTGTTTACAAGGAATCGGAGCCGATATTTCTATGTACAAATGATCCTGAAACTGCTCACCAATGGTCTGAAATGTCAAGCAACAACAGTGCCTATTACAGGGAGTTGGTTTCAACTTCCCAAAATGAGAAATACTTCGAGTTCAGAAGAGTGAATCCTGCAAATAGTTCAGACATTCTGCTTAGCAGAGTATTAAAATGTTCTTTCCTGGATTGTTCCAACATGGAGACAATTGATCAATACAACAAGATAATCGGAACTTTCAATCAAGTGCCACGAACCATTTCCAATTGCCAGGAACTAATAGAGTTCTGGAATTATTTCCATTCTTACCAGATTGGCGGGATGAAATTTATTTCATCTGAAGTCTGTGAAACAAGCACCTACATATATATAGTTCTGTTTGAAACAGAAGTTGTATATGGAGATTGGGGACTGCATGATAAAATTTCTCTGATAAAAAATACCAGCAGGATTGATAAAGACAGTGGGGTAATCTATGTGAGTAAAACAGTCCTAAAGGAGATTGACGGAAGATTAAATTAGGTTTATCTGAACCCACAAGCGAAGTTTGCAACATTGCTTATAAATAAGCTGAATAGTCCCACAAAACGCACAATTATTATAAACGACGGCATATGGGAAATAGTTCTGCCATTCACTTTATGGATTAGTTGGCGATAAATATTTAAAAGAGAACTAGTAAACAGGTAGATGAAATGAATAATATAATTTGGTCCACCGGACATACTTTAGAGTTAAAAGATATTGTTGAAGCAGATAATTGTTATCTCTATGATTCAAAAGGAAATAAATATATCGACTTAGAATCTGGAGTATGGTGCACAAGTGTGGGGCATTGTAATTCAAGAGTAAATAATGTATTACAAATACAAGTTAGCAAAATAAGTCATACAGGCTTTTGCTATTGCAATCCGATTATTGAAAAAACTGCTCGAAAAATATTAGAAATTACAAACCTAAAAGGAGGAAAATGTGAGTTTTTATGTTCAGGAAGTGAAGCTGTAGAATACGGAATGAGGGTTGCAAAAACTATTAATGACAAATCCTTAACGCTTACTTTTACTGACTCATATTTTGGTGCTTATGGAGAAGCTAGTAAAAGAGATAATGTCAATTGGCATATATACAACTGGCTTGAATGCTCTTGTAATACAAACAATGGTGATTGTATAGGAGAGTGTTCAGAATTCAACAACATTCCTTTTGAGCAAATAGGAATCTTTTTATTTGAACCAGGTAGCTCTTCAGGATTAGTTAGATTTCCATCTCAAAAATTAATCAATAAAATTATTGATAGAATAAAAAGGAATGATGGAATTATTGTAGTTAATGAAATTACCACTGGTATTGGTCGCACAGGAAAATGGTTTGGATTTCAACATTATAATATTGAAGCAGATATTGTTGCTATTGGAAAAGGACTGGGGAATGGCTATCCTGTGAGTGCTACAGTTATCTCAAAGGGTGTATCTGATTTATTAGAGAACAGAATGTTTTTATATGCTCAATCGCACCAAAATGATCCTTTGGGAGCTTCAATTGCCAATGAAGTTATAGAAATAATATCTGACGAAAACTTATTAGAGCGGAGTGAAAGATTAGGCAAATTAATTGTCAATCGTTTGAATGAGTTGAAAATAACTACTTCAATCATAAAAGCAATAAGAGGCAGGGGATTAATGATAGCCATTGAATTAGTAAAACATGCAGATTTTGTTCGCAATGAATTGCTTAAAAGAGGATATATTTTGGTAAAGCGTTCATCTGTAGAAGTTTTACGAATGGATCCGGCTTTAACAATAGAGAAAGAGGATATTAATTTATTTTTAGAAAGTTTCGAACAAATTATAGAAAAAGCTGACAATAAATAAAATTTCGGCAACTAATATCGGGTAAAAACAAATTATTCTGATATAAATGAGCTGCTGGCAGAGTATGAAAAAAAGTCCCACACCCAAATTATCATGAATAACGACATCGGGAAATATAATTGCCTTTCACTATATTCGGATGTTGTGTGCAATATTTGCCGGACATACAATATTAAAAAGGGAAAATGATGGATTATAAAAATATGACAGCCCCTTGTGGGATTCCTTGTTTTGAATGTATTGCATACAAAGCAAAATCGAACGAAACAATAAAAAAACGTATTTCGGAAAGTTTGGGATTGGACTACAATAAATCTGATTGTGAAGGTTGTAGAAATAGACGTGGTATAGGTTTTCTATCCGAGAAAAACAATATATTTCCAGATGGAAAATGTATGTTAATGAATGAAAAAGGAGAATGTTTCATATATCAATGTACAGAAAACAAACTGATACATAATTGTAGTGAATGCAATGACTTTCCTTGTGATAAACTTCAACCATTAGCTGATAGAGCGAATAGAATTCCTCATAATATAAAGATCTACAATCTGAGTCTGATAAAAAAGATAGGACTTGAAAAATGGGCAAGAGAAAAGGCAGGGAAAATATGGAGTGATTATATGACAAGAAAGTTTGATTCGTAATAAAATACTGCACACAAGGCTTAGAACGCATGGCCTTGTTTCGTGCCTAACTTGGTAAGAAACCAACCGGCTGTTTTGGAGGCAGATACAAACAATTGCGGCGATACTTAACCGGTAAAAGAATGCGCGCTCGAACTCTTTAGATATCAACGCAGAAATGCTTAACTTGGAGCGCTGAACAAAGATAGGATGTATA
>CAYWBC010000191.1:0-4542 GCA_964456285.1 uncultured Bacteroidales bacterium | reverse complement strand
CATCTTTAGCATCTATTGCTTCATCAAATTCTATACTAGCCATAGCCCCAGTAACATTCGCACTTTTCAGAGTTCCATAACCTACCACAACAACCTCTTCCAGTTTCTCGATATCCTCATCCAATACTATCGCAACAGAATCAGTAAAAACTTGCACATACCGGGTCTGAAAGCCAACAAAACTTACTGCTAACCAAATACCCTTTGGAATATTTGTTAATTTGAATGTACCTTCACTATCGCAAACCGTTCCAATTGTTGAACCATATAGAAGCACATTGACACCTATTAATTTGGTACTATCAGAACCTGATGTAATTACTCCTTTAATGGTCCCTGTTTTTCCTATTAACTCAGCTTTGTTTTCTTTTAATAAAAGAAAAAGTGAGTCGTTTGTAGCTTTCATATTTTCAAGAAAAAACTTCTCCTTCTTTTTTTCCTTTTGTATTTTTTCCTCTTCCTTTTTTGCTTGCTCTTCTCTCTCCAATTTCTGTCTTAAACGGTATTGCATATTGTTGAAATAGTGATTGTACCCGCCATAGTAATTATAGTTAAGATTAAGGCTTGCATAGAATTTGGTCGGGTACCACAGGCTATAATTAATGCTGGCAAGAGAATATGGATTTGATAAACGAGGTACAAGATTGTCCTTCCACTTATGCCAGTTATGGTTTTTGTATTGCACAAAATTAGTTTCCCAGTTTAATGGAGCAAATACATCTAAAGAGGCATCGTATAGGGTTGCCATCATTTCAGCGCTTACTTTCTCGCCTAAATTATTTGTTATCCTTAATTTCCACTGTTCCCGTTCTCCCGGCAGTAATTTATTTCGATAAGAGATAAAGGAGATATCAAGTTTTTTATTTGTATAGGGGACTGTTACTTCCTGTAGAGAAACGAAAGACTGTCCTTCGGCTACCTGAATAAACTGTACGGCAAAACCACCTCTGTACTTTTCCAGTATGGGTATTTGAATTCTCTCCACTTTATTGCCCGCATTTATTATTTTGGTTTCAATGATATTATCACCGTGTAACAATTCATAACGAATGGGAGTAATGGGTGTTAGCGATGAGACCCAAAACTCTGCAACTTCGCCGGGCTCACCGGATTTTTTCACAGGAATGATCCAATCTTTTACACACACAGGCATTTGAGGTTTTGCCTGAATTACCTGTACAACTTTCTGCCACGATGCAACTTGATTATTGCTGTCTTTCGCGCTTATGGTAACTTTATAGTATCCCTGTTTAAGATCAGCTAGCGATTTCTGAAGATTTGAATTGTTTTCAGCAGTATTGAATTTTTCTTTGAATACGACGTCGCCCTCAAGCCAGGTGTCCGGATTTGTTTCGGTTTTGTAAACCCGGTTAGGAAAGTCTTTTCTAAAGCTTTCTTCATCTGTTACAAATACATCAGGAGTTGCCCATGCACGATCGAATAATATTGTATTAGGAGCTATTAGGCTATATACATTGATGCTAATATCAGAATTTACTTTACTACCATTAATATTACTAGTCTGAATTTTAATCTCAGGCACTGAATTCGCAAATATCGCTTCAGGCAACTCAGTAATGACCATTAATGGAGATTTACTAATCCGCAAGGTGTGCTTTGCGCTGCGTGTTTCCCCATTTGCATCGCTTATATCAACTATCAGGGTATAGGCATAAATTTGGTCTTTATCTTTAATATCACTATCGTCTGTAAAATATGAAATACTAAAGTTTCCATCTGTATTGGTTTTTGCACTTCCAACAGCCACTTGTTTGTCTTCTTCCATAATGTTTGACCAATACCAACTCCAGCGTGATTCTACTTTCCGTTTTATCCTATATGCTATTTTTGCATTGTCGATTGGATAACCGGCATAGGCTTTAACTGAACCCTCAATCCGCACAGAATCATTAAAATTATAGGTTTTTAATACAGGCTTATAGCTTATCTCAAATGTAGGTCGCTTATATTCCTCAACCCGGATATGCTGATTTCCACTATAACATTCCAGTGTAAATATTCCGTTTAATAGTCCGTTAGGAATAGTAAACGAGCCACTAAACGTACCATACTCATTTGACTTAACTTCAACATAGGATAATTCCTGATGATTTGGATCATACAATGTAACTTCATCGTTTTGGTGTGGTAATATCTTACAAGTATCGCCTGAACATTCTAACATAAGGCCTTTAAAATACACCGTTTGCCCCGGCCGGTAAATCCCTCTGTCTGTAAATAAAACTGTATTTCTTCTCCTGTAGCTTTGTGGGTAATACCTTTGTGTGTATGTCCCGGGAACATGGAGTGTATCCCCCTTATAACTGACCATTAATGAATAATAGTTTGTACTACCATCATAAATAGCCATTCCCTTAGTTGAAGTAGTAATTTTGTCTATCGATTTGAAGTAGTATTTCCGGGTTGTGTAATCGTATTGAGAACTTAAAAGTTCTATTGATACCGATTCCATGGGAATACCTGTAGCTCTTTTAAAAACCATAAAAATATTTTTAGCTTCTTTACTAGGTCTGCTTAATAGAAACAAATCGGTAACATTAATAACTGTAACTGTTGTATTTGAGTTATAGCTTAATTCTTCTTTGTCTGAAACAACAATAGCATAAAAACCTTTGTCAAGTGAGCCAACAGGAACTTCTACAGAATGTTGCCTGTAATCATCAATTTTTGGCAGAACTTGTTTCCATTCAGAAATTGTTTCTCTGTTCGTAAAAGAATCGATTCTTAAATAATTATGTTGTTCGTAGAATCTTACCCATTGCAGATCTACTTTGTACACTTTAAAATAAGTCGTATCAATATTTTTATAATTCAATTTTACCAGGCTGGGTTTACCAGACCTTATAAGTCGTTCCGATTCTACAGATAAGGCTGATTCATTAATTTTCTTCAACATGTTAATGAAATAAGATCGCCCATTCTCATTTGAATACTTCTTTAATACTGAATTGCATATCTCCAAAGCCTGCATATAGTAATTGGTTTTGCTTCCTGATTCTAATGAGTAAACAAAAGAAGCGAGGTGATATAAAACTTCCAGTTTCAATTCTGTATCACGGGTTGTTTCAGCAAGCTCCAGAAGTGCCTTTCTATAGAGAGTATCTCTTAAGGAGTGAGTACATTGAGTATGTATAAATTCTAGGCGGTTTAATTCCAAATCGACCAAAGCGTTTTCTGTGGCATCCTTTAAATGATAATCGACTAAAAGCTGATATAATTTTACAGCTCTGTAATCTAATGACAAAGTATCTGTGGTGGGTATGTCATAGGAACTGAAGTTCCTTGAAGAACTAAAATATACAGGATCATATACCATAAACTTATCAACGGGCGAGGCCAAGCCAACTTCAGAGTTTTTGTAGATGTTTATTGCGCGGTGGGCTAATAAATCAAGTACTGTTGGTCTCCATTCTCTTTCAGAGCCCTGCAATATTTGATCGAAAACATCAATCGGAGTATCAAACAATCTATCAGGATTTTCAAGAGACAGATTGAACTCGTTTATTACTTCCTGCACAATTCGTTTTAAATCCCAAGTTTCGATATCCTCACCGGCATTGCCCGATAAGGTAGTTCTTTGGTGAATTCTCCATCTGTTTTGCTGGTAGTATTGCCAGTATAAATTTCCCAGGATCGAATGTGCTACCTGATCTACCGGAAATTCCAGAATATCGAAGTCAGCTTTTAACTGTTGAATTACATCAAAAAGAGCGTTTTCTTCATAATAACATTTGTTTACCATGCGGTCGTTGATGACTCTTAGTTGAATCACGTAATTTTTCTCGGACATTGAACGTTCGAAAATCAGATTGTATATGGGTTCCGCATCACGGGGTAATCCTTCTAAAACAAGAGAATCGGCCCTGGCAAACTGACTGGTGTACCAATTGTTGTAGCCATGTGTAGTTTTCTGACCTGGAAGAGTTTGAAAAGAGATTGTGATGATCAGAAGTAAAAATAGATTGTGCTTCTTCATAATGGAAAGGTTTATTTTTTTAATAGGATACTCATTCTCCAGTTATTCCATAAAAAATTTCAAAATACCTTCGTAAGGTAGGATTCCAAATTACTACTAACATCCGAATATAGTGAAAAGTAGATCTATTTTCCGTTTGGTGATTTTTATATGAATTTGGGTTTTATGGGACTTTTATTTATGCTTTGATGGTAAGGTTCCTGTGTATGATTTCGTTAGTGTTACATTCTTCAGTTTTTGATTAACAAGATACAGAAAAAGTAGTTTACACTTAGAAAAGGGGTCGCCTCACGAAACGGATTATATAGTACGTTAGGGCATAAAAATTGGTCTCAATGGGGTCAACACAGAAAACGGAAAATATTGTACGCTAAGGAATATATGTAGTTTTGTATCTCCTAAATAGAAATGTGACTGGAAGGACAATTAAATTGAGTTTGTTCGATAAAACGAGGAATTAATCGAAAATCATAACTGGATTAAATCATAATGGCATCTTCGAATAATATCATTTCGATTTGTGTTTTTATTAATCTAATTTCGAT
>CAYWBC010000190.1:0-4585 GCA_964456285.1 uncultured Bacteroidales bacterium | reverse complement strand
TTTAATTCGTTTGGTGAGAAATAGTATTCATTCAATATATTTTCATATTGAATTATACAGTCGATCTCTTCTTTATTCCCTAACAATCTTTCCAGTATGGATAGTTCTATTGTCGCTAATTATCCTAAAGATGTAAATACCCGGATTCCATGAACTGAAATCAACTTTGGACACTCCATTTTGATCAGTGTCTTGCAATATTTGAACAAGCTCGCCTGAGGAATTATATAACTCCAAGCGGATTGTTTCATTAGCTGGATAGCGGAAAGTACCAATTCCATTCACCGGATTAGGATAAATATCAATTTCTTTAAACAAAGCATCATCAATTTCATTTGTGAAGACTTCGATCTTACCAATTATTAGTTTAAAGGATTGCTCAAAAGTAGCCCATCGACCGTCATCGGTTTTTATTCTAATTGAAAGAGTGTCTGGATCCTTATATGTCAGCATTGATTTTAAGAACAAAGAGTCTGATTTAATAATAAATTTTTTATTGTAATTATCACCTTCTCCGGCAACGAACGAATACTTGTATGAATTAGATTGGTCTTTATCAACTGTAAAGATTTTTGCTATAAAGAAGTCATCATCAGTATATAAAGGGACCCTATAATTACTTAATTTAATTTCTGAAGGGGTGTAATTATTCTTAAATTTAAACCTATTTGACCATGAACTCGTGCCATTAGCATTGGTTACTTTCACTCTCCAGAATAAAAGCGAATCGTATGAATTTAATAAAGAAATGAATGTTTCACCTGTGCCGATTGTATCATAAACTAAATGAATAAAAGACGAATCCTTAGAAACCTGAACTCTAAAATTATCATAATCTGATACTTTCTGCCATGATAAATCTACTAACTCGATTGGATCAACACATGTTTCATCATACGGCTCCTCTAGAATCGGAGAGGAAGGTGTATTATTAATCCCTTGTAGAAATGAGACATTATTATCATAAGGATCTTGAAAGCTATATTTGTTGCTACTTCCAATAAGAGCGTAATGCTCACCCATTGACACAGAAATACCAAAACGGTTGTTGGCATTAATTCCGTCCGGATAAATCACTGAAACAAATTTCCACCTATCAAAATCATCTCGATGGTAGAGATAAGCCCCTCCAGCACTTTCCCCGCATGTGTTGTCATAAGGTGATCCTATTAATAAATAATCGCCGTAAATTATCACCTGATTTTTACCATAATATTCAAAATCAAATTTTCCATCTAGAGAGATAGAATCCTGAAAATACCAATTATCTCCATCACGCTTATAGACTTTAATCTTGTTTGCATATCTACATGCAATAAAATCACCAAACATAGAAATCTCGTTTACGTAATCTTTTTCAGGAATACTAGAATATAATAGCCAAGATTCGTTTACTTTTTTATAAATATAAATCAGTGGCCTTTCAGGATAATTTACATCTTTCTGCCGAGATAATACTAGATAATTTCGATTAACGCAATAATCACTGAATTCGTTTGGGATAATTCGATTGAATTCATCACCGATGTTTTTAAGCATATAAATTCCATCAATGTCACGAAAGGTGTGATATATAAAATCGTTATCATCAATTTGTATATTTCTAATCCTATTCTGAATATGATGCTTTAATTTCCATTCATTATCAGATCTATTGTAAACATATAGATTATCATTACAACTTGTAACAAGAAGATTTTCACTAGCTGCAATTTCTACGGCATAATTAACATTATAATTAATTATATCTTCTAATTGCCATTTATCCCCATCTAAATAAAATATGTGTAATGTGCCAAGACCTCCAACAAATGCAAAATCATTCTTTATTAATAGTTTGTTACTAAATCCATCTGCAAAGATACTATCAGGTATATATTTGGTACAAAAACCATTAGGACGTGTAATGAACGTAATAGGCTCGGAAAAGTCTGAATAATAATTGTTATACTGAGTTCTTATACGAGCAAAATACTGAGTTGCTGGTTCTGTTAAGGCAAATCTTATTTTATTATCTGAAGTACTTAATACTTCAATTTCATCTTGAAAAAAAGGATGTGTTGATACTTGCACACTATAATTTGTTGAGGAATCAATATGCACCCAAGAGATAATAGGATCTATTGGAATTAGAATTGAACTATCAATTGGGTTTAAAAACGAAGTATTAGAATAGGTTTTCTTTATTGAGAAATTAGAAATTGATGACCAATCTCCATTGCCCTTTTCATTAATAGCTCTCACACGCCAATGATAGGATTGATTAAAGTTCAGATCTTCTATTTCGGTATAACTTTTGTCTTGAATAATTTCGTTAATAATAGGGGATAGGAAGGAATTAACAGAATCAATTTGTATCTGATATTGTGTAAGATTGCCAACCGTTTCCCAAACGAAATTTGAAGTACTCGTTGTAGAATTATCGTTCTCAGGAAAAACAGGTATTGGAGCTACTGGAATTTGAATGAATTGATAAAAACCAATATCAGAAACAGACCCATCAAATAAGTTTATTCCTGAGGGATCTCCTTTATCAATGCATGGTGATAAGGAATCAATTATGCAATATTTTTGCCAATCAGGTAATGTATTAATAAATCGAGGATCAGCTGATATATTTGTTGAACTACAAGTAAATCCATCGCAATCTGTAACATTATTCCAAATATCATTGTAATCAACTGGGATTGCGGTAGTTGACGTTAAAGATATTCCCATTTTATTGTTACAAATAATATTATTAAATATCTCTGGTTGTGAATAGCTGGAACTCGAATTGATGTTTAATTCAATTCCATAATTAGTTGATAGAAGTATGTTATTATTACTAATTTCAAGATCAAGTGGTCCACTCCCTCCACAGTGTATTCCAAAATCATTATCGTAAATAAGATTATTTCTAATCCTTCCACTGACCTCCCCACGCGCATTATAACCAGAAGATGAACTAAAATTAAATACGTACTTGTTTGAAGAAATAATACAATTATTGACATACACTCTACAACTACCGACAGAAGTTGAAGCACATCCTGAAGAGCCAGAAGCACCGGCATATGCCTTAATTACCTCAATACAATAACTAATATTACAACTATCCAAAGAAGTTTCAGAGCCACGAGAAGAACATCCCTCTGCATAGGCATACATATCAAAAACTCTACCGGCATTTCTGATAACACAGTTAGTCATATCTATACTACCCCTGTTACTAAAACCATTCCATAACTCAGGTAATGTTTCATATGTGCCATCCTGGTAATATTTAAAAGTAATTAGTGAATCCTTTGTTCCTTTTGCAATCAACCTGGCTAATCTTTGAATTGAAATTCCTGAATTCTTAGTCTGAAACAAAACAGTTACTCCAGGTTTAATAACTAATATTTTAAATTCAGGTATTACAGGAGTACCACTAATTATATATGGTGAATTGGATGCAGACCATGTACCTGAAATGGTGTCTCCAACATTGGTTTGGCCTAAAAGTGTTAATGAGCTAATAGTCAGGATCAGGAACAGTGATAATTTTGCTTTCATTGTAACAGAATTATTTCACGATAACACAATCATGAAATTAAGAACTTAAGTATGAATATATTTGAGAACAATATACAAAAAATAATGCTATGTAAAATGTTTAATATAATATCCTCAAAACAACAGATAAATTCTATAGTTTAATTCTGGAATTGTCGGATGAAAACAATTCTTTTTGGGTCTATATTTGTTTTTTCAATTTTGAGGCCTGTTGGATATTCTTTCATGTTTAACTGGACAACAATGGTATATACTGTTTTGGTTGATGTCTGTTCAATGAGTTTTTGAACGGTTTGATAATCAGAGTGCAAATTCCGGTGATACTGACCACCTGATAATGGTGTAAATTGAGCACCCCTACCGATTTCGACTGACCACTCTACACCTGAATCCGTACATCTTTAAGTGCTTAAAATACAACTTAGTACATTATCATTTTTAATAAATCAGTCTCAAAATAATATAGTGGTCAGCGTGTCCCTTTTTGCGTGGTTAACGAGAATGGTTTTTGCAGTGTACCTATAAAATGTCGATAATTCAATATTCTTTGCCCGGAAAGCTCCATCCAATTTCCCCCTGGAGTTAGGGATAAAAAATTTCTTAGATATTGAAAATGAGGAGATTGAATTAATCCTATTTAACATAATATTAATTATACGACAACCGCAGAGAAATTGCGTTTCCCGTTTTATGAGGAAACTTTCGTATAGCTTTGCTATTTAACATAGAATCAGTACTAAGACTTCAGTTTTAGTACGGTAATGATTTTATGTTAAAGAAAGTTTCCATAGCTGTTAGTTTGATAATGGCAGCATTACACAGGCTGTTTTTCATATGTTAAAGCAATTTCTCGGTGTTATTTGCATACTGCCCTATAATATATCCGTAAAATTCATTTCTCGTCTCAGAAGCAATTTCTCCTCAGCGCTCTGAAATAACCCAAGTGGTCAAGTATAATGGATATTATGTTAAATATCGCCTCGCGTTGCCAGGATTAAACGTTCGTTTAAAACTGAACAATCTCATTGAAAAATGTTTAAAACGCCGT
>CAYWBC010000189.1:0-4621 GCA_964456285.1 uncultured Bacteroidales bacterium | reverse complement strand
ATTGTATTGTTTCCCCTTTAAAAAACAGTTTTTCGGGAAGGTCTGTAAACTGTTCAATATTGAAAACATTATAATATCTGAGCAGTAGAGTAGTTTTTACACCTTCCGGCATTTTCCCACCACCTGCTAATAATTTTACAATTTTGGCGGTGATATTTCGTCCTGTTTTCTCGTCTTTATAAAGTCTGCCCCAATACGTAATAGGTCGTCCTTTTTCACCTTTTTTTATCCTTGCTCCAAGGTTATTTCCCTGTCTGACTGTTAGCCAGCGATTTTGAGAGTATTTACTTTTTTGAGCTACATAGCAAAGGTAAATTTGATTGAATCCCCTGTATATGGTTTTTGATACGGGATTGTTGGCAAGAATTTCTCCTGTCGAGGGAGTCCATGAGTAGGTAAAATTAAGTTTCTCGTGTGTTTCCAGAATTTCAATTATCTGGTCTGTAACCATCTGATATATATCAAATTTTTCTTTATTTTTGTTCATGACTATATAGTATTATATGTCGTAAATTACTAAGGGTACAGGTCGCGCAACCTGCACCCTTTTTTTTATTTATTCAGATTCTTTATTCAGGATAATATCCAAGCGATCAACTATCAGATCAATAGTATATTTTTTCTCCTTGTTGTTATCCTCGTAACTTCGGGGTTTAATTCTTCCCTCGACTGCAACGAGTGAACCTTTTTTGATGTATTTCTCGGCAATTTCAGCTTTGCCATTCCAAAGGCTAACAGTGTGCCAGTCGGTTGTTTTTACTTTTTCACCGCTTTTTTTATCGGTGTAAGCTTCATTTGTAGCAATACTAAGATTGACTACTTTTTTACCGTTGTTGGTGTTTTTCACTTCGGGATCGGCTCCAACAAAGCCACGCAATTCAAAATAATTCTTAGTTCTCATAGCAAATAAATTTTTATGATTAATAAATAGTAAATTCAACCTCTGTGAGATTTTGCAAATTGCCACAGGGGTAGAGTTGATAAAACATTTTTTGTGCTTGCTCTTTTGAGGGAGCAAAAAGGAATTCAATTCCTGTTTTTGTAAAAGCTTTAAATTTTTTCATGTTGTATTTTAATGGTTGATAGTTATTTGATTTTTCATCGGTTATATCCTTGGTGCCAGATTCTGCGTTGTTGAGCAATTTTTTATTTTCTTTTTGAGCATACATTTTGGTTTGTTTTTTTTCGTTTTTACATCCCCGTAAGCCGAGTTCATTGTCGTTTCGCAGGTGTAAATCAATAAAGCCGTTATAAACCACTGGTGTCAATACCTATAGCCCTTAGTATTCAGCTATGAGGAAAATGATAGGGAAAGGAAGGCTCTTAGGTGAAACTCTGGTGCCGGAGATAGTCTTTTTCAAAAAAGGCTTCGCAAGCGTAAGATTTCTGCCTAAGTGCCTTCGCGGGAGAAAGAATCTCTCCTGAAAAAGAAAGGCCGGATCGCTCCCCAGGTGAAGCATTGCGCGTAACCCGTGGGATGGAGTAGGTAAATGAATTTTTCAGGTGTGTTTCTTTCGTGGGAGCTTGCAGGGAGAGCAAAAGATGAATACTTAGGGATATAGCTTGCCAGAGGTATTGCACAAGAGGCGCGGCTTTATATTTTTACACCTAAAGAAAAGATACGACAAGGAATGAAGGGTGGAGGGGTACAGACGAAAACAAAACCTAAAATCCCGGATGCTTCAAAAAAAAAGAAAATAAAATCATCAAATAGGTCCGAAGGACACCGCTTGATTAGCCTTGCGCGAGAGGGAATGAAAATTTAGTTTTATCCTTTTTTAATTGGAAATAAACAAAAGAAAAAAGAGCGACCAGGTGGAAGCTCCTTTTTTTCCTATACATTTAAAAAGTTAGGGCTGAATTTTCGAGTGTGGTTCAGGTTTTACCTGAGCATAAAATAAGTCTATTTCTCTTTATAATAATATTTCTCATTCATACCGGCAATGACTCCAATGGAAATAGCAATCCACTCATTTTTATCAAAATCAAATCTAAAATTATACATCTTCCCGTTACAATTTACAGGAGAAAAACTTTCAAAATCAGGTTCCCGGACAATAGCTGTTGTATTATCTTCAAACTTGACTTCAAGCCCATCAGTGTATGGATTCAAAACTATTTTCTCTCCTTGATAATTAGCATATGTAGCTATAAAATTATTCAAGTACATAGTTAAAAGTTTTATGGTTTTAACAAAGGTAAGGAGAAAATAAATGACCGCTTTTCGCGAATAAAAATGATAGTAAAGGAGAAAAATAACTGTAATCTAATCGAATAATTCATTAAGGTCTATACCTTCTTTATGCAAAAAATAAAGGTAACGTGTGAAATTTTTACCGTATGCGCGTCCTTTCTCGATTGCAGATATAGTCTGCTGGGAGCAATCCAATTTTTTGGCCATTTCTACGGTGCTTAATTTTAATTTCTTACGAGCTTTTTCTATATTGTGCCCAATTATAAATTTATCTGAAAACATTTGTATTTACTAACAATATTAGTAGATTTGAAAATTCTAAACCTAAACGTTCAAATGTAATGAAAAAAAAGATTTTCACATTTTTCGCATTTCTGGCATTCAGTGTTCAAAGTATTTTTGCACAAAATGAGTTTATCAGATCACTGGAAGATATCCGGGATGATTGGATCAGGCCAGCCTATCCAATAGTTGCAGGAATTGTATTTATTGTTGGTGCACTGATAAACATGGGCCATTTTTTTGGAGAAAACAGGGATATTAAAAAAGGCATAAGCAATATTCTTGTCTATCTTGGGATTGTTCTTGCTGTTATAGGAATATTCGAAGCAATAACTGCATTGAGCATTTAAACAGGATGGAATATAAGGTAAAAAAAGGCGTAAGCAAAGAACCCCTTTTATGGGGAATGAAGATACCACAGTTTATTGTTTTTATAAGCATATTGATTATAAGCGCATTTATTTTGGTATCAGGGTTAACAGTAAAAAAAATATTGTTAGTTACAATTATGCTTGGAGGAGCATATTTCATATTACAACTACTATCTAAAACTAACGTGATTAAGGCATTTTTCAGTGATCGTTTCCCGGATACGGTAAAAAATGATCTATTGAAATAAACAGACAGATTGTTTATATAGTGCAAAAACAGTTATTAAGCATAGCCAAACCCCTTATTCATTACGAAGGGAATAAAGCCTATTCAGGTAATGGGAGCATACTCTATGGATATAAGTTGGTGCTCCCGGAGATTTATACCCTGAGTGAAAAAGAGTTTGAGGAAATGCATACCATGTGGTATCGAGCATTAAAGGATTTCCCGGTAAATACGATCATCCATAAGATGGATATTTACCTGAAGGAAAAATTCTCATTTTCGGAAAACGGGAATCGATCCTTTCTTCAAAAAGCAACTGCAAAGCACTTCAATGGAAGGGAAACCCTGGTACATCATAGTTTAATATTTTTCAATTTACCAAATCCGGAAGTATTAAACAGTGCCAGTATAATAAACCCGTTCAAAAAACCTTTGAAAACCGAAGAAGCTATACGAAGCTTTGAGAAAACAAAGAAGTTTTTCTCTGTAGATGTAAAAAAAGCGGTTGATTTTATAAACAGTAGCCGGTATGCAAAGATAGAGCCTATTTCAGAGGAAGAATTTCAGTATTTGGAGCATGGATATTTTAATGGTTTTTATGAAGATCGGGTTACTGATCTGGATTTCAAAGAAAGTAAGGTAGGGGATAAAAATATAGGCACTTACACGCTTAATAATATTGGTCAGTTTGGCGAAACAGTACGCACAAGTATTGAAGATAGCGCAATGAGTGAAAGAGAGTGGATATACCATCAGGGTTTTATGGATTCATTGGCCATTAAGCTTAATTGTGATCATATATACAACCAGGTAGTATTTATAAAGGATCATCACCACGAAAAGAAGAAGATTGAAAAAAACAAAGATGATTTTCAAGGATCAAGAAAGTTTGCAAGGGAATATAAACGTGATGCAGAAAAGCTGGATGAGTACCTGGATGAAATCGCGGATGATGAAAAAATAAGGCTTGTCTATGGACATAATAATATTATCTATTATGCAAGCAATGAATCAGAATTTGAATACCTGACAAATCAAATTCCAAACCTTTTCAAGTCTGTAGATATTATGCCTTATTACCCAAAGGGTAAGAATAAGGCTAATATTATAGCAAACTCATTCCCTGGCTGGATTGGCAACATTGATCTGGATAATTATTATGGCCCCATTGATATTCAACAGGTACTTTGTCTTTTTACTAATGTATCACCCTACCGCAATGATAGTGAAGGTGTATATTTCAATGAGAGATTAAACAATGTACCAGTACGAAAAGACATTTGGGACAAACAAAGAAAAAGGATTAAGGCCAGGAACTTTTTTATTATAGCTCCTACAGGAGAGGGAAAGAGTGTTGTATTTAATCACATTGCCCGTCAGATGTATGAAAGTGGGGTGTCAATTGTAATTGTAGATTTGGGAGGATCATACAGGAAATTATCACTTCTTTATCCCAATGATACGGTTTACATACATTACAAAGAAGGGGAACCAATAGGCTTAACTCCTTTTGAGCTTAAACCAGGAGAGAATATAACTGCCGAAAAA
>CAYWBC010000188.1:0-4622 GCA_964456285.1 uncultured Bacteroidales bacterium | reverse complement strand
TCCTGAATAGAAGTCCCTAAATTTTATCTAAAATATTGTTAATTCCTGATCAAAAGCTCTTCAAAAAAAAATGTAAGGCTTTTATCTTCCCTGTTAAATATCCTGATGCCATCCTCAGTTCCAATCCAGATATCTTCATTGTCTTCCAAAAATAAATTTACAATATTCTTGCTGATGTCAATATCCTTTTCAAAGCTTATTTCTAAATGATTAAAATCTGTGAAATAGGGACTGTATAGATTTAGACCATTGTATGTTCCAATCCAGATATTCTTCTGATTATCTTCCGTTATTGAAAATATTGAATTGTTGCTAAGTATAAATTTTTCTTCAGTATTCCTTATTTGAGTATAAGTCGGTGTTCCACCATAAAATTCTTTCAAGTCAAACAATATTAAACCATTGTTTTCAGTGCCAATCCATAATACAGAATCTGAGCTTTCCATAATTGAAAGTACAGTTCCTGAATTAAGAAATGGTTTGTTATTAATAACAATTCTCTGATAGGATCCACTTTCAAGATGGGCATAATACACCAAGCCATAATCTCTGGTTCCAAACCAGAAAGCATTATTATAATCCTGTAAGAGGCATGTAACGGCATCACCATCGTAAGGTAATGGTTCCTTAAAAATTTCAAGAAAAAGTTTTGATTTACTATTAAATTCACTCAACCCGTACGGACCATTTAAAATAATCCTATTTGCTTTTGTGACATATACCTCCTGATGTCCATTATTGATTTTAGATGAATCAGGATATGGGATAAATTTCCTGAAAATGGCTGAGTCAGGTATATACTGAAAAAATCCTGTAAAAGCTCCAAAATAAACATTCCCATCTTCATCTTCTGCAATATCAGAGAAATTATTATCCGGCCATTCGGGATAGTATGCGAAACAATCCCTGTTCCGATCATATCTACATAAGCCTCTTGATGTAATAACCCATAGGTTTTTCTGACTGTCTTCAAATATTTCTTTTACATTATTTCCCGGAAGTGTTAAGTAATCTCCGGCAATACTCATATATCCTTTCAGCTCATATCCGTCGAAGCGATAAACGCCATCATGAGTACCAAACCAAATAAACCCAATATAATCTTGAGCAATTGTTGTAATCCAGGCTTGTGATAAATCATTGTACTTATCAATTTTCCTGATAATATGACTGGTTTCATTTGCTGCCACTGAATAATAGCCAAGAAGGAATAATAATGAGAACATTAACAGACCTTTATTAAAAAGCATAAATATTCTAAAAAGTCTATATTGGCAATTACGCCATTTATTGATATGTAACGTGCCAGTGTTTAAATGCATACCTTCACCACCCTCTTTGACATTTTGAAAACGATCAATCAATCACAATCTACTCATTTGAAGACAAATCAAAGTTTGATTTCTCTTACAGTTAATGAATAATTTACAGCAACTCAACTATTGTGTTCAAAGAAATATCTTCTGACGAAGATCCTACCAGGATTTCAAAGCTTCCTGGTTCAGCTGTCCAAGCTTTTAGTTCCGGGCTCCAGAATGAAAAGTCTTTATGGCTTAGAATTATGGATATTTTTTTATTCTCACCTGGATTCAGCCTTACTTTTTCAAAACCTTTAAGCTCTTTCAGTGGTCTTTCAACTGAAGACTCGACATCTTTGATATAAAGCTGAGCTATTTCTGAGCCCATTGCAGATCCGGTATTTCTAAGCTCAAATTTCACGGTAATCTTTTCGTCTGCATGGAACTTAGATTTTGATACTTCGAGTTTAGCATACTCAAAACTTGTATAGGAAAGACCAAAACCAAAGGGATAAAGTGGTTTAATATTCTTCTTTTCATACCAGCGATAACCAACAAATATGCCTTCATCGTATACTACATCATGTATGTCTCTGAATTTTTCTTCTTTATCATTCCAATCAGTATACAATTCTTCTCTTTCAGGTATATACCCATATCCGGGAGAATCTTTAAAATCCTTTTCGATTGAAATAGGTAGTTTGCCAGAAGGATTGATTTCTCCGGTAAGAATTTCAGCAATAGCCAATGCTCCATTTTGCCCTGGGTACCAGGCATACAGTATAGCTGCCACCTTATCGTTCCACTTGCTCATGTTAATTCCGCTGCCCGAATTTACTACTACAATTGTATTCGGATTTAGATTAGCTATCCTGATGATTTTTTGATCGAGTTCTTCAGGAAGATCAAAAGGGCGATCCCAACCTTCACTATCGAATGTTCCTATGTTTAGGATCACTACATCAGATGATCTCACTTCTTCATCTAAAGGTTCTTTTACAACTTTAAGGTTTTCTCCATACAGTTCTTTCAAAGTTTCACTTAAAACAACCTGATTATAACCATCAACAGTAGCAGCACCGCCACCCACAGCAACAATATCCATATAATCGCCGGTTAATAAAACATTTTTCGAAGGATCATCAAGAGGTAATATCTCATTTTCATTTCGCAAAAGGATTATCCCCTCTCTGGCAGTTTGCAGTGCTATTGCTTCATGTTCTTCAAATTTTGTCAGCAATTCTTTGTCTCCCTCTCTTCCAAAAGCATCCATCGCATAAAATGTACGTAAAATACTGTTCGTCATTCTGTCAATATCGTTTTCGCTAACCGAATCCTCCAGAACCAATTCCCTGGCATTTTTAGTTGCTTCCCTGGAAGGCATCTCAAGATCCTGTCCGGATCTAATAGTCTTTGCTCCGTCGTATACCGACCACCAGTCGGTCATAACCAGCCATTTAAAACCAAGCTGTTCACGCAATAAATTATTTATCACATAGTCAGATTGTCCACACCACTCTCCATTAACAAGGTTATAAGAAGTCATCACAGCCATAGCTCCTGCATCAATGCCTGCCTTAAAAGCTGGCAAATAAATTTCATGAAGGGTTCTTTCATCTACTACAGTATTACTTTTTCTTCTGAAATAGTCAGAATTGTTAGTCACGAAATGCTTAAGTGTGGCTATGGTGCCTTTACTCTGAAGCCCTACAACATAATTCCTTATCATCTCTCCTGCAAGAAAAGGATCTTCGCCAAAATACTCAAAGTTTCTACCGCATTGTGATATCCTGTAAATATTCATTCCCGGACCTAATAGTACTGGTATGCCACCCGCTTTGCATTCTTCACCAATTGCACCGGCATACTCTCCTGCTAAATCCTTATTCCATGAAGAGGCTAAGAGAAGTGGACAAGGAAATGCAGTAGATTTTGGAAGCACCTCATCGTAAATAAACTCTTCTTTCCATTTGCTACGTAGATGAACTCCCTGAGTAGCATCTGCAAACATCACTGCCGGTATTTCCAGACGGGGAATTGCATGGGTGAAAAAGATCCTGTCTCCACCAATAAGACTTATCTTTTCATCAAGAGTCATAAGATTCACAATACTGTCTGCCCACGCTGATGCAATATCAAAACTTATAGGTGGCTCAAATCGTTCCTCAGTACCTGATATTTCATCCACTTTACAGCTATTTAAAGTTATTGCTACAAGTAAAACCACAAAATAAAAAATATGTTTTTTCATTTCTTAATCCTTTATTTATGCCTGGTACTAAAATATAGAAATATTTTGTTAAAACAGGAAAATAATCTATTAAATGGTCTTTTTGACTATTAGTTGTATGAAAATAGTAACCATAAAGGAAATGGGTGTGCTGCACTCGAAAATGTCTGAGCATTCAACTCTTTGGTATTCATTTTTGCATCTTTATGGAAGCAAGCCCAACTCCCACGCGTCTATAAGCAGATATTTGAGACTACGCCAAAATTCACTAAATTCACTAAAAACATACATCCAATGCAAAGCACCATAATAAACGATAAAGTTAAAATAGTACAGGGTGATGATCAGATATACAGCTATATTGCCATAAATAATTGTACCATCGATATCGACACCCTGGAAAAAATGACACTAACAGGTGATTCCTGGAATGGAAACAAGCTTTGCGCAAATTTTATCGATCTCCGGGATATGCTTTTCATTGATTCAAAAACCCGGGCGTATGCTGCAGCCCAGTTTCGTGAACATGTTGCCGGACAGGCCATCCTGATCGATTCCAAGATTTCCAGTTATTTTGCTAATCTTTTTCTTAAGTTCAGCAATCCCAAAGTTCCAACAAAGCTTTTTACAGTAGAGGATGAAGCCATCAAATGGCTCAGGGAACAGATGGCAAAACGGCAGCAGACTGGCAAGGGATAAACTCGACAAAAGAAGTTACTATTCTGTAAAATCCTAAATAATTCTTACAACTTTACTCCAAAATACCTGAATTAAATCCTTTGGTTTTTGTGTAAACGGCCAGTTTTTCGAAATCGAATATGATGTTGCTTTTTTATTTCCTATAAGGTTTGTCTTTCACTCTCTCCTTCATTTTGTCATAAGTTGATGACAGTAAAGCGAGTGTGAGTGTGAGTGTGTTCTGCAGGGATACAGAAAAAAAGCAGAGTAGAGTTCATCGCTCTCGCTCTTCACTCTCACTCTGCTTTTGTAGCGGGGACAGGACTTGAACCTGTGACCTTTGGGTTATGAGCCCAACGAGCTACCAACTGCTCCACCCCGCAATATATTTTAAACACTTTAAGAACTATCTAATC
>CAYWBC010000187.1:0-4627 GCA_964456285.1 uncultured Bacteroidales bacterium | reverse complement strand
AAGTTAGAATTATTTTTAGTTAGGATTTATGAAATTACACTACTCGACTAAAGTGATATAAGATTAAAGTATTGGTCAGTTATTTGCAGACTTGGATTAAATATAATAACTTATCAAATTAGGTAAAATTATAACCTATGACCAAATTCATTACCTACCTCAAAAATAGTGTGGATACCATAGCAATTCTATTGTTACTTGGACTGTTTTCCTTACAGGCCTTCGGACAAACAACTTTTAAAGTTCAAGGTTCAGTTTCTGATAGTTCCAGTGGTGAAACCCTGATAGGAGTGAATGTTTACCTGAAGGACATCAAAACAGGAACCGTATCGGATGCACATGGAGAATACAGTATTTCTGTTCCTGAAGGTAAACACATATTAATTTTTAGTTACTTGGGTTATAGTCAGAAAGAAATTCCAATAAATGCTTCTCACGATCAAAACTTAAATGTAATCCTGCAACAAACCAACACTGATATAGGTGAAGTACAAATTACAGGTCAGCGTAAGTTTTTCGGTAATATGGAATATGGAAGGGATATTCCTTCCATTGATGCTAAGATTATTGAGAAGCAGAATGATAACAATGCTTCTGATATACTCCATGCCCGTTTGGCAGGCGTATGGGCTACGAAAACCTCCGGAGCACCTGGAGATCATGAAAAGATAAGAATCAGGGGGCAGAGTTCATTTTTTTCTTCGGCTGAACCTTTGTATGTAGTAGATGGAGTGCCCGTTCCTATTGTTAATCTTTCGAGCCTTGGAATATCCGACTTAAATATTCACGATATTGATAACGTTACAGTGTTGAAGGACGCATCTTCCACTGCAATCTATGGATTTCAGGGGGGTAACGGAGTAGTATTGATCGATACCAAGCAGGGTGGTGAAAATGAGACAAATTTTTCTGTTAAAACAGGTGTTAAGTGGTTTAATAACTTTTATAATCTGATGTCATCGGAAGAACAATTGATTTCCCTGGATTCGGCTTATAAAAAATTACATTCTCCTTTAAACAACTTTTATCCTGAACTTACTGACACACTTTGCAATAGAAACTGGCAAGAATATTTATTTTCTCCGGGATTGTGCCAGGAATATCAGTTATCCACATCGGGTACAAAATTCCGGATAAAATATTATTTATCAGGAAATTACACAAAACAAGATGGTATTTTGCCAAATTCAAAATATGAAAGATATACTCTTGCAGCCAGGTTTAGTAAAACATTTTGGCAAAGACTGGCATTGGGTTTCAGTTACCGGGGGAGCGTGCAAAATAACCTGAATAATCAGGATGAATATAAGGGAAATCGTCTTGTTTTTGAAGGAATCAACAAATCACCCAGCTTGGAGTGTACTCCCGATGCATTTTTTTATGATGAAAACGGCGGTATCCGAAATAGGATTTATTATAAATATTTACCGTTAACAAGTCCTGAACTTCCCCAATCCATAATTGCTGATAATTCCCGAAAGCTAACTATTTATTCAAATTCAGCCAGCTTTTTTGTACGCATCCGCTTGACTGATCACATTACAATGAATGCTCTGGAATCGTTCATGTATCACAGATCTTTATTTGATTCCAAATTTTCATATTATAACTATTACACATATTCTGAGAGAATTATGAGCATTGGTAAATCTAGTACTAATCTGAGAAGTAAGGAAGAAGTAATCTTATTTAATCACCAATTCAATATAAGTTATAACAATTCTTTTGGCAATCATAGTATTGGATTTGCAGCAGCATATAGATTTTACAAAGATAACTTGTGGTGGAGAGTGGATTCAATCAATGGATCTCTCCCTGAACATTACTATTTGAAAAATTCCATGGCCACCTATGGACCAAAAGGCTCCGTACTCAGAAATATGGGATCCTTTGTGGGGAATTTGAGCTACAATTACGGAAATAAATATTTTGTTTCCCTGATTGCTAATGTAAGTTCGATTAAAGAAGGTCTGCATGTTCATTATTATTCTTTGTTTCCATCAGTTGCCCTGGCTTGGGATCTGGCACAGGAAAAACCTCTCAGAAACATGGAGTGGTTGAATAATTTTACCTTGTATACCAACTGGGGAAAAAGTGGAAATTACCCGCTTAATGGATTGGCGAATGATTTATATGAAACAACCTATTATACTGATGGTTCAGATGTTAAAGAATATCCCGCGGTACTTCAACTTTCTAATCATTATTTAAAACATGAAAGTACTGTTGAGTTGGATTATGGTTTAAGAACTTCATTCCTTCGCCAAAGAATAGCAATCAAATTTGCCAGATACAACAAAAATATTGAAAACTTAATCGTTCAACAGGAAATTCCATATTATTACGGTGGAGGAATGCAATATTTAAATGTTGGAGGAATCTCTGTTAAAGGCATTGAACTGGGCCTGGATGTGATTCCTGTACAAACCCATTCTTTCATATGGAGTATTGGATTCAATTATTCTTCTTCAAAACAGCAAGTGACCAGGTTGCTGGAAGGAGAATCTATGGTGTTTGACGATCCGGATATCCTAATGCCGGAATTTATCATTAAAGAAGGGGTTCCCCTGGGGAACATCTATGGGTATAAAAATCTTGGAAAATGGACTGTTCTCGATACGGAAGCAAATAATAATCTTTATATTGAACAGGGCGGGATGAAATATCTGAATGCAGACAGTACAAATACAATATTGAATGATAAGGACAAAGTAGTTATTGGAAATTCCCTTCCCAAATTCACCTGGAATTTGTTCAATACTTTCCAGTATAAAAGTTTTTCAATTGATCTTGTCTGGTATTGTCAATGGGGTGCAGAGAAATATAATGCAACATATGCCGCTACAATGATGGCTGGAACAAATAAAGAAATCAATCAGTATATAAATGATACACTCTCAACTATAATAAATTATTTTTTTTATGAATCATCCATATTTATTGAGAATGCCAGTTTTGTGAGATTAAAAAATCTGACTTTTTCATATGCACCTTTGAAAACTTCTTTCAAAAAAATTCGTTGGAAGTTCTCCGTCAGTCTGGAAAATATGATTACGCTTACCAAATACAAAGGTTACGATCCGGAAGCCACTATTTTCACCGATAATAATTTCTCTGATAATGCAGTGGACAGAGGCGCATATCCTAATCCTAAAGCTTTTTATGTATCGGTGAATCTAACTTTTTAAGCTATGAACTATAAATATAGTGTTTTCATATTATTTGTATTGGCATTTATGAGTTGTGAAAAAATACTACATGAAGAAGATATATCCGTTGGAAAAATTGAAAATTATGACCAGCTGGTTTATGCTGCGGGAGGCGTTTACGGAGAACTTGCATGGGTATTTAGTCCTAATTTTATTGACAATCATCGGGGTATTTATGCAGCAAATATAAAAGGAGATGACTTAAATTTCGGCCGACCTTATTATGATATCTGGGATGGATGTTGGAATATTTATCGTTATGATTATCCAGACTCTTATTTAAAAACGATTTCTACAGCCTGGCGATCTTTATATAAAGTAATAGTATCAGCTAATAATATCCTTGTTAATTACAAGGATATATTAAATTATGATACCCGCACACAAAATATTTTAGGCGAAATATTTCTAATAAGAGCTTATTGTTATTTTAGACTTACACGAACCTATGGGCAAATACCCCTAATAAAGGATATTGATATCAATTATTTAGTAGAAAATAGTTCATTTATTGATATTTATATATTTATTGAAAACGATCTAAAAGAAGCAATTGATTTACTTCCTGATAATAATTCCGATGCCAGAATACCGTTTGTAACGCCAAATCGTGGTACTGCTAAAGCCATTCTCGCTGAAGTTTATCTTAGCTGGGCAGGATACCCGCTTAAAGATATCTCTAAATATAAAATGTCGGCTTTAGCAGCACAAGAGGTTATAGATAGTGCAAGCTTTTATGGGTTTGACCTGTTAGATGATTTTGCCTGGTTGTGGGATAAACAACATCATTATAATCAGGAATCCATATTTACATTATATTATGCTGATCCAACTTATTCTTATAATTTTAATGAAGTAAATACTACTTACTTTGGTTATGCATATCAGAATACTCCACGTTCAGGTTTGCAGCTCTCCCCTGATTCACTTTCTATTAAATTGCACTATTTCCCAACGGAAATTCAATTTTATAATAGTTATCCTTCAGAATATCGCAAGGAATTAACATTTTTTTCTACAATATATGTCACAAATATTGGATTTGTTAGTATTTTATCAGCAAATAGTTGTTCACGTATTGCCTATCGAAAATTTTTTCTCGAACCTAGTATAGTTCCTTCTATTCAATACTTCAATTACGAATTATATCTGGATCTATACTTTGGAAATTCAAAAATATACCTTTATAGATATGCACAGACAAAGTTGACTTACGCTGAAGCGATAGCTCGATCTGATCAAGTTAATGCGAAGGCCTATGAAAACGTGAATCAGATAAGGAGAAGGGCACATCATCTCAATTTATATACACCTTCTGAATATGATCTTGTTCCCGGATTATCTCCCCAGGCATTTGCAGATTCCGTAGTGCAGGAACGTGCGTGGGAGTTTGCCGGAGAACCGGAAGGACGTTGGTT
>CAYWBC010000186.1:4274-4672 GCA_964456285.1 uncultured Bacteroidales bacterium | reverse complement strand
TCAGTGGTAGAGCACGACCTTGCCAAGGTCGGGGTCGCGGGTTCGAATCCCGTTTTCCGCTCATTTTTATTGTTTATTTTGTAGATTATCTGCAACGCCCGGATGGCAGGGCCAACCGTAATAAATCCTCTGGTAGAGCATTTTAGGGAGGAGCAATAATTGAACAAGAGTATGAGTTTTGAGCAAGAGCTTGTTAATATAGTATCTATTGCTCACAACTCCAACTCAAAACAGAGAATCGCCCGGATGGCGGAATTGGTAGACGCGCTGGACTTAAAATCCAGTTAACAGCAATGTTAGTGTGGGTTCAAGTCCCACTCCGGGTACTAAACAGAGTGAGAGTGAAGAGCGAGAGCGAGTCACTCTCACTCTGTTTCTCAAAACTCACACTCAAACTC
>CAYWBC010000186.1:0-4174 GCA_964456285.1 uncultured Bacteroidales bacterium | reverse complement strand
TGACAGAAGAGCGAGAGCGAGTCACTCTCACTCTGTTTCTCAAAACTCACACTCAAACTCACACTACTTTCCACAAAAGTATTTTAGAAGAATATATTCTCCAATATGAATTAAAGGTTTGTAAAGAAGGGTGTATGCTTTTATTATGCCTTTAGCAAATCAATAAGAATGACAGAAGAGCGAGAGCGAGTCACTCTCACTCTGTTTCTCAAAACTCACACTCATACTTTATCTACAAAATTTCCTTAAAAGGTATATTCTACTTTTTGGATCAGCACTTTATTCATAGGTAATAAATGAAAAAAGCTGCAAGTGCAGCTTTTTATTAAAATTATCAAGGTTTAGGAGGAGGAGGTCCTCCACCATTATCATCATCAGGATCAGGCAACCGGTTTAAATACAAATATTCATCTTTCATAACGGTATTGATTAAATTTAACCTACTCTAAATAAAGCTTTTCGGTATCCGCTTAATGCAATTTAAAGCATTTTAATTATAATTTCCAGTTTTATGATTTATTTTTAATATCTATTCACACTTAAGTGAGGTATAATCATCTGAGATGAAGAGATTACTAATTATTCGATTTGTTCTAATATGCCTATCTGCCTGGATATTTTTCCATACCGATGCTAAGGAACTTAAAAATAGTTACATGAATAGCTTATTAACTCCTGAACATATCCTAAAGGACTTTATACCTAAAAATGCTGAAGAGAATAGAAAATATCAAATTCTTCTGGATAATATATTTTGTGGTGATTCACTTTTTATGAAAGGTGAAATACCTCAGGCAACCAGATGTTATGATAATGGATTAAACATAGCAAATGAGCTTAATTTGGATTGGCAGGCAATTATAATGCACAACCGACTTGGATTTACATACTATTGGTCTGCCAATTTCAAAAATTCAGATATACATTATGAAGCATCAAGGAAGTTAATTGATAGATCAAATTCTGTTCAAGATACAATTGCTGTTATTGAATCTTTTGTTTTAAGTTCTTGGAATGAGGATTATCAAGTCTCAGATTTTCTTAAATCCATGAATTTAGAAATTATTCTTAGTGAAAACCTGAATCAATTCTCAAATACCAGGCAAGCTAAATTATTATTCCTGAAAGCATTATTATACAATATTGAGGATAAATATAACATTTCTTTAAGTGAATTGTATAAAGCACAACAATTGCTTAATCCGCAGAATACCAGTTTTCAAATGTGGCATTTTTTAATAAACCTAAATCAAGCTTCTAATTATTATTATTGTAAAGATTATAGTCTTGCTCTCGAGCTTATGAAAGAATTGTATTCTCTGGCAAAAAGCAAGAAAGAATTTGTTTTTTTTGAATATTATTTAAATACTAAATTGGGGGCTATCTATTCAAAACTAAATGATTATCACAATGCGAAAAATCATTTTTTAGAAATAAGCGATATAGTTTCCGGAAGGCAACATATTAATTTTGCTGAATATTATATAAATTTTGGATATGCATATGAGAGGCTAGGTTACCCAGCAAAAGCAATGGACTCCTACAAACTGGCGGAAAAAATATTGGATAAAAATTCTATTCAGGATGAAAGATTAGCACTCTTATATTGGTACCTGGCTTCATTGTCTCGATCAATGAACAATGAAGAAGCGAATTTTAATTATCTGAATAAAGCAGAGCAAATTTTACAGATTTATCCGGATCCCATTTTAGAATCTTATGTTGTTTCCAGGTTGGGGAATTATTATAGAAAGAGAGAAGAATATGGATTAGCAATTTTTATATACAATCTATTTCTTGATGATCTGGATAAACTTATAAACGATGATGATTATTTTAAGTCTCAATACCAATATTTGATACTTTCGGATTATCAATCTATTCTGAAAGGGAGGGCGCATTCTTTTTATTTTCTCTCAAAGAGCAAAAATTTTAAATTGGTACCTTTAAAACAATCCTATCAGGACCTGAAAAAATTGCTTGCGCTTAAGATGAAAATACTTGATCAGCTCAATTATGAACAATCTAAGAAGACTTCACTATATGAAATTCGCATGATTTATAATGACATAATTAATATAGGGTATGATTTGTATAGTAAAACCAGGAATGATTCAATTGCTTACGAACTTTTTGAATTTTCAGAGAGGGGTAAGGCTCATTTATTAAAGGGCTTCATGTCGGATGAACTTGCAAAAAAATTATCTGGTATACCAGAACATCTGATACAACAATCAAAAGAATATCAGAAAGAAATTGACTCTCTTCAATACAATTTAAAACAATATGAAATTCATAATGATTTTAAGAATGATTTTGCCATTAATAATATTTTGAGCAGAATAGAAGAGTATGATCAGTTTATAATGCAAATGGAGAAGGATTATCCTAAATATTTGGAGTATAAGGAGGAATACAAGGGTATATCAATTAGTAGGATTCAGAATTCACTGAAGCCGGAACAGGCTCTGTTGGAATACTATTTTACATTTAATGCATTCTACATATTTTATTTTGATAACAGTTCATTTAAGTTGTTCATTTCTCCTGTTACGAGAAATTTTCCAAAGGAGGTTTTATCATTCAGGAAATTAATGGCTGAAATGGAATATGGAGACTTTTCACAGGTAACTATCAAGGAATATGCACATCAATCTTACAATTTTTATAAATTAATGATTGAACCTGTTGAAGATTTGATTGAAGATAAGAGACTAATTATTATTCCCGATGGTGAACTGATTTTAATTCCTTTTGAAAGCCTTGTTAAAGAAGACAGTGATGATCAGAATAAGGCGATGTCTTTCAAAGATCTGGACTACCTTATCAAGAGCAACCCAATTTGCTACCTATATTCAGCAAGTCAACTGTTAGACGATACCAAGATCAGAAACAGAAAAATAACTTATGCTGGTTTTGCACCGGATTATAGCAAAGGTAACTTGGTACAGAGGGGCACGGAATCAAGTCAGAAAGTACTTAGATACTTACCAGGTGCAATTGAAGAAGTGTTGTCAGTGAAACAGTATTTTAAAGGGAAGGCCTTCATTGGCGAAAAAGCAAGTAAAAAGCGATTTTTCAAGGAAAGCAAAAAGAATGACATAATTCATCTGGCTATGCATACTTTTTTGGATACTGAAGAGCCAATGAATTCAGAACTTATTTTTTCTTCGGATTATAAGCCTGAAAAACAACTTCATGCTTATGAGGTATATGCCCAGGAATTAACAGCCAAATTAATAGTACTTAGTGCTTGCAATACCGGTACTGGAGAAGTTGTAAAAGGAGAGGGGGTATTTAACCTTGCCAGGGCATTTATTCAGGCGGGTGTAAAAAATGTAGTAATTACTCAGTGGTCAGTGGCTGACCAGTCAAGTGTTAATCTGATGGAAAGGTTTTATTATTATTTATCTGAAGGTCATCCGGTAGATATAGCTCTTCAACGTTCAAAAATTGATTTTCTGATGCGGGGAGATCCGGTAAAAACTCAACCCTTTTTTTGGGCACCTTTTGTTTGTTATGGTAATCCAATAAGTATGCCTAAAAGAAATCATACCTGGCCTATTGCAATAGGAAGTATACTTGGGATAGTGCTTGTCCTTTTGGTATTGAAATTAAGATTTAAGCTTTTTTAGAATTTTTTTTGCCTTCTTACTGTAGAAATTATCATCATTAGATAATTGGAGAAGGTATTTTTTTGCTTCCTCGGTCCGATCTGATTTTAAATATAACATGGCCAGGTACCACTTTGCATGCAGTGAAAAAGGTGAAATCGTATTCTCTATCAAAATATTAAGTTCTGATATTGCAAGATCATTTTTATTCAGTTCAATTGCATTTAAGGCATAATAAAATCTGGCTACCTGATCATCCAGGTTATCTGAAAGATAATTCCTTAATATATCAAAAGAAACTTCGTAATTACCCTCCTGATATAGAATGTATGACAATTGAGTTTTGTCTGTGGAATTTATCACTGATCGTGTTGAAATATCAGTTTGATAAGGCTCGTAATACAAGGAGTACAATTCTTCAGGTCCTTTAAGATTAAGAATCTGAAATAAACTTAATCCTATCAATATTAAAATGGTAGCTGCGACAGGATATTTTATATACTGCATTAATGAGATTTTTGTATTTAATTTTATCGTTCTTTTATTGTCAAACAATGTAA
>CAYWBC010000185.1:0-4761 GCA_964456285.1 uncultured Bacteroidales bacterium | reverse complement strand
AATTTTAGTTACTTCCCGAAAAAGGATCACGAAGTAATCCTGCTACCCCGACAAATAAATGTTTATTTACAGGGAGTTACGGATTTTTGAACCTTGTTTTGAACCGAAAGTACAAAAACCTGTCAGAAATGGCAGGTTTTTTTATTGGTACTAATTTTTATTGCACACAAATTTCCAGTCCCCTATGGATTGCGCTTTAATCCTGTATTCGTTTGATATACACGCTTTTGTTAATAACAACCAAACGAACCAACAAATTAACAACCAAGAATTCATCTGAATCTTTCAATCGGGACTTAATTCCTTTAAAATATATTCTACAAAGCCTATAATGTTGTTGCCCATATCAATCATTTCATCCAGAGTTAGAGCAGTTCGATTATCACTATGTAGTGGTTTGGCTGTCATATTTATAGACTGAAGGGACAATAATTATCGGAAATCATACTTCTTGAAGAAGTCTTGAATTTGTGGCTGATTATCAATAAAATGTAATATTGACTTATCTGTAATAATTAGTGTTCCAATTCTTGCTCTCGAAGTAGCAACATTGAAACGATTTATATTTAATGAGAATGGAATGCTTTCTTTCGAGATAAAGAACAAACAATAGTCAGTTGTTAATCCTTGAATCCTATCAATGGTTTCAACCAAAACGTGTTCTGTATCTTGGCATTTTGAATAAATTTCATTTTGAAGAACCCTAACAGGGTCACTAAAAGATGGAAATGGATAATAAAGAAAAATGCAGAAAGAATAATTGATTCAACCGAAAGAAGCATATATATTGAAAACGAAAAGGAATATTTAGGAAACAAATTAGATTTCCTTTCACAGAAATATTATCAATGGAATGATGAATGCCCATCAGTTTTAGAACTCTTAAAGAAAATAAGAGCATATATTTCATCAGATGACAATCCAATAAAACTATCGACCATACATCGAGCTAAAGGACTGGAAGAAGATAGAATTTTTATACTGAATTATAATGAGCTCCCACTTAATAGACTGGATCAGAAAGATTGGGAGAAAGAGCAAGAGTTAAACCTTAAATATGTAGCTGTGACCCGCGCCAGGAAAGAATTGTTTTTGGTTGAGTCTGAAAATCATGGTGACCTTGTTGATGAAGGCAGCTTATTCGATGAACTGCCATTCGACTAGATGATTTTTTTATTTATACCAATCTCTCCTCCAAGTTTCCCTTCCAAATAATAAGTTCCTTCTTATCATCTGTGTAATCATGCAGAATGCGGTTAAAATTCTCTGGTGGACTTTCAAGTAGTATTAAGTTCGTTTTGAATAACACAAACTTTTCACCTTATAAATATTATTTATTTTTATATTACTTTTTAACAAATCATAAACCCTAATTATCAGGGTTTATTGTATAACAAAAAGTAATGGCGAGAAGCACCTATATATCAGAAAATTTAACCCAACAGCAGATTGATTTTATGCTGGAACTGGAAGACCATGAGTTGGAAATTTTTTCGTTGGTAGAATTAAAAAATCAATTCGGTTCAAAATTTAATGATATTAATGAACTCGTCGAAAACCTTGTTCATAAGAAAATATTATCCAGGATAGAAAAAAGTAAATATTGCAAGTCAACATTTCGTAATGAATATGTAATAGGAACCTTTTTGGTGCCAAACAGTGCTATTGCATACTGGTCGGCCCTGAACCTGCATGGCCTGACAGAGCAATTTCCTAATAATATTTTTATCCAGACCAATAAATTGAAAAGAAACAAATCGGTATTTGGTACCGGTTATCAGTTTATAAAAGTTGCGGATTATAAATTAGGTGGTTATCAGGTACACGGTCATGGCAATAATCAGTTCAGGTCAACCAATATCGAAAAAACCATAACCGATTGTTTTGATTTGCCTCAATATTCCGGTGGCTATGCCGAATTATTAAGAGCATTTAGCGCAGCCAGGATGAAAAGCAGACTAATAATAGAATATAGCCGACTCATAAAAAATATCTCGGCAACCAAACGAATGGGATTCCTGGCTGAATTGCTTGAAAGGAAAGAATTGGATTCTTTTGTCACTTTTGCTAAAAGTATGGTAAATGAAAAATACACCCTTTTTGACCCATTTGGCTTGGAAAAAGGAGAATTTGTAAACGAATGGAAGTTAAGGCTGAATATTTCAAAGGAGGATATATTGTACATTTGTAATGCGTAATTCAACTCAACCCAAAAATACAGGAATAATATTACTATGATAAACGACAAAGTACTTACTGGTTACAAAATAACTGACGACCCCAACTTCCTGGATAAGTATAATGCCATCACCCCGGAGTTATCGAAGCAATTGGAACATTATCATAAACTGGCACTTGAAGGCAAAAAGTCAAGTATTCAGAAGTTTCTGAGCGCTATTGAGAAATATCCGGATAATCCTCAACTGAAGAATTATTTGTCCGTTTTATACAGTCAGCTCGGAGAAACACAAAAATCATATGAAACCAACAGATGGATCATTGCCGAACACCCTGATTATTTATTTGGAAAATTAAATCTTGCTAATGAATACTTTCTGAAGAAGGAATACCATAAAATGCCGGAGGTTTTGGGTGAAGAAATGGAACTGAAAGCATTGTACCCTCATCGTGACACGTTCCATATCAACGAAGTTACATCATTTCTTAAATGTGCCATTTTGTATTTCTCTTCTGTTGGCAAGCTTGAAGATGCTGAAATCAGGTATGAAATATTGGACGATTTAGCACCGGATTCGCCGGATGCTGAACAGGCTTTCAGACATTTGATGATTGCCAGGATGGATGCAGGGATGAAAAGGATGGAAGAAGAAAACAAAATGCGAATTACCGTAAAAGTTAAAAAACAGCCTGAAACTACCCGGGAAACACCTCCTGAGTTCACACACCCCGAAATTGAACTGCTCTACCAAAAGGGATTGTACATTGAAAAAGAGGTACTGGATAAAATTTTAGCATTGCCGGGAAAAACTTTAATTGAGGATCTGGAGAAAATATTAAACGATAGCGTTCACAGGTTTACCTACTTCTCAAACAAATTTAAAAATGAAGGATGGAATGAAGAGACCTCAACCTTTGTTGTTCATGCATTTTTCTTATTAGGCGAACTTCAGGCCGAAAAAAGTCTGGATTGCATATTTAATATTTTAAGTCAGTCCGAAGAGTACCTTAACGCATATTTGGGCGATTTTTTAACGGATTCCCTTTGGGAACCTGTCTATAAAATAGCAAACAATCAACTGGACAAATGTTTGCAGTTTATGTTTCGTCCCGGAATTCACACCCATTCAAAAACACTGTTCACTGATATTGCTGAACAAGTTGTACATTACCGGCCACAGCGAAAAGATGAGATCGTAGCCTGGTACAGGGAGGTAATTAACTTCTTCCTTACATGTAAGCGCAAAGATAATAGTATTGATAGCGATGTAATTGGATTAATGATCTGTAACATCCTTGATATTAATGCCAGGGAGTTGTTGCCTGAGATCAAACAATTATTCTATAAAAAATTGTCTCAACAGGAATTTGCGGAACCTATCCTGACGTTGAAAAGGCTTTCGCTGAAGAATACAGAAGGGACTATCATCAAAAAGAAATATTGACCATATCAGAAAGGTACAATCACATTACGGAAACATGGGCCGGTTATAACAAAGAAGAAAGCGACTATTCAGATGAAGATTATTATTACGAGCCACAAACACCAATTGTTAAAGAACCAAAGATTGGCAGAAACGACCCCTGCCCATGCGGTAGTGGGAAAAAGTATAAAAAGTGTTGTTTTGGGAAAAATTAGAACAGAAATATTTCGTGATAAAGTCAATTGAAAATTACATAGGCCAATAATTACGTTACAAGATCTTAATCTCATTTGCTCCCCATTTTCTCCTTCACTAACGAGCCTATAAATTTGGAGAAATCAGTAATATCATTGCTGACGCTGGCTTTTTCCAGGGCAGCCATGTACTCATCCCTCTTTTCGACAAGGATTACCGTCCATGGATAACCACCAGACGCCATCATGGTATTCATTAGAAAACGGGCGATCCGTCCATTGCCGTCAAAATAGGGGTGTATGTAAACAAAAATGAAATGTCCGAGAACAATCCGTACGCAGGCTTCTGTTTCTTCTTTGAGCAAATCGAATAATGCCGGTATGGCATCCCGCACAGCGCTGTGGTCAGGCGGTGTATGCAATGAACCCTGGATATAGACAGGGCCATTCCGGTACCCTGCAAGATCCGAAGCTTTTATAATACCCGCCGTTACACTTGGAGCGAATAATTCCCGGTACCAGGCACCATGGTCATTGCCGACAACCTCTCCGGGATTTTCACCCTCAAGAATGGCTCTGATACTTTCCTTGACAGCCTGAAACGCTAGATAGTAACCCCGGGCAGCCATGGCATTTTTTTGTTCTTTATCTTCCTTATTGTCATCGGGATTCCAGTTTCCGCTTCGTACCCGTTCAATTAATCCGGGAGTAACCCGGTACCCCTCGATTGACAAAGAATGGTAGGCATCTTCGGTATAATTATCTTCTACCTGCTTTAAATAATCTTCCACATTGGGTAATAAACCACTGGCTTTTGGGAAATTGTCAATGATCGTTTGACGCATTTGCGTCCACACGATTTTAATCCGGTTGACATAAGGTGATGTTTCCCTGGAGTTCAGGGTGAGAACTATTTTGTCATTGAACGGATCAGTTTCACGAACATCATATCCTGCGGATTTCAT
>CAYWBC010000184.1:0-4798 GCA_964456285.1 uncultured Bacteroidales bacterium | reverse complement strand
TACAGATTCAGTGGCATGGGAAATCTGCTTTGCAGTTGTCAGTTCGCGATATTACCGATCGTAAACTTGCAGAATTAGCGTTGCGTGACAGCGAAGAGAAGTTCTCCAAGTCTTTCCTTACTTCACCCTATGCAATCACTATTTCATGTGCAGATGATGGAAAATACATCGAAGTTAACGATGCTTTTACAACGATTACAGGTTTTACACGGGAAGAGGCATTAGCCGATTCATCGGTTGGCCTCAACATTTGGAGAGATATTGAAGATCGAAAACGCGTAGTATCAACTTTATCAGAAGACAAGGAAATAATTGGCAAAGAGTATCAATTTAGAAAGAAGAACGGTGAAATCATTATTGGTCTGTTCTCCGCCCAGATCATTCATATTAAAGGTCAATCCTTTATCCTTTCAAGCATTAACGATATCTCCGAACGCAAGCATATGGAAGATGCGTTACGGGAAAGCGAAGAAAAATTTAAATCAATTACAGAAAATTCTGCTGATGCCATATTTATTGCTGATAATACAGGCAAGTATGTATACACAAATAAAGCAGCAACAAATATGCTGGGATTTTCACCGGAAGAATTGAAAACAAAGTCTATTCTCGACCTTACACCAGAAAACAGAATAGATGAAATTATGGAGCTTTTCAGGACCATTCTGTCTAAGGGGAAAATATTTGTCGAGAAAGACCTTTACTTTCTAAAAAAAGATGGTACAACTATAGCAACCGACTTGAATGCGGTAGTGCTCCCCGGAGGTTTGGTATATGGCAGTTGCAGGGATATAGCTGAGCGTAAACAGATGGAAGAGGCTATCCAGCAGGAACGTATTCTGCTTCGCACGCTTATTAATAATTTGCCCTATGCTATTTATGTAAAAGACATGGAAGGCCGCAAATTAATTGCCAATTCTACCGACTTACAATTGATGAATTGCACCTCTGAAGCTGAGATATTCGAAAAAACTGATTTGGAAATTTTTGATGGTGAGGCTGGATCACTCGGCTACGCCGAAGATATGTCCTTATTACAAACCGGCCAACCTTTGCTAAACAGGGAGGATTGTTTTTTAGATGCAGAAGGAAAACAACATTATCGGCTCATCTCCAAAATTCCGCTATATAATGAGAAAAAACAGATTATTGGCTTAGTAGGCTTCGGACAAGATATCACCGAGCGTAAACAGGCAGAAAAAGAGATCCTGGACCTGGCAAAATTTCCTTCTCAAAATCCAAATCCTGTAATTCGGATAGATGATAAAGGTAGTATTCTTTATACCAATAAAGCTGCTGAAATGCTGCTTCAAAAATGGGGTTGTGATACCGGTGATAACTTTCTGGATTTATTACTTTCAAAGATTACCAAATCCCCTTCAGATAAACCTGACAAAATTATGGAGGTTGAGCATAACCGGCGTTTCTATACATTCTTCGTTGAACCTATTGCTAACGAAGGCTACATCAATTTATATGGCATTGATATAACAGAGCGTAAGCAGGCAGAAGAAAAATTTGCCTGGGAGAAATACCTTATGGATACACTATTAGCCAATATCCCTGATTCAATCTATTTTAAAGATTTGGACAACAGATTTTTAAGAATAAACAAGGCAATGGCTAAACTCTTTGGCATAAATGATCCGAAGGATGCATTAGGAATGACTGATGAAGATTTTTTTAGTCCGGAGCATGCTCAACAAACTAATATTGACGAAGAGCAAATTATCAAATCAGGCAATCCGATAATAAATAAAGAAGTATTGGAAATTTTAAAGGACAAGCAATTAGCGTGGATTTTATCTACCAAAATGCCATTAAAAGATGTTCATGGTAAAATTATTGGAACATTTGGTATATCGCACGATATAAGTAAACAAAAACAAACAGAAGAGGAATTACTGCAGGCTAAAGAAAAAGCCGAAGAAAGCGACCGTCTAAAAACCTCGTTTCTGAACAACATATCACACGAAATCAGAACACCCATGAATGCCATTATGGGATTTTCAGGATTGCTAAATGCTCCCAATCTGGATGCCGGGAAACGCCAAAATTACATAGATTTAGTAATGCAAAGCAGCAATAATTTACTTTCCATTATTGACGATATTGTAAGAATTGCCAGCATTGAGGCCGGCCAGGAAAAAATTCAGGAAAATGAAGTAAACCTCAATTCAATATGCAAACTTATTCATGAGCAATTCAGGAGTAAAGGTTTCACCGGGAATGTTGAACTAAGTTATAATACGCCCCTTTCCGACGATAATGCAATAATCACTGCCGATGTAATTAAGTTGACACAAATTCTTACTAACCTGGTTGGTAATGCACTTAAATTCACACATGAGGGGAATGTTGATTTTGGATACAAAGTAAGTAATAGTTACCTTGAATTTTACGTGAAGGATTCGGGCATTGGTATTTCTCCTGAAATGCACAAAGAAATATTTAATCGCTTTCGACAGGTTGATTCCACAGATAAACGACCATACGGTGGCTCAGGATTAGGTTTGTCTATATCGAAGGCATATGTTGAATTGTTGGGGGGTAAAATTTGGCTTTCTTCCGAATTGGATAAAGGTTCTACATTTTATTTTACTCTTCCACACAATAAAAAAGTCAAGCAGGAAGAATTACCTGAGATTCTCTCCCATGATGAACTAAAAGTTAATTTTGAAAATCTAAATACACTTTTAATTGCCGAAGATGATGATATTAATTATTTGCTCCTGGAAGAAATATTTTCGGATATGAATATTAAAATTATCAGAGCATTAAATGGCATTGAAGCAGTTGAAATTTGCAAATCAACCCAGCTTGATATGGTGCTTATGGACATAAAAATGCCTAAAATGGACGGATATCAAGCTTCAAAGCGAATAAAAGAATTTAAACCTGATTTAATGATAATTGCACAAACAGCCTACTCAAATGAAGAGGATAGAAGAAAAGCCTCTGATAGTGGCATCTCTGATTTTATTAGCAAACCAATAAACCGGGAATTGTTATTTTCTAAAATAAATGATCAACTTCTTAAATGAAAATAAAGAATAACTGTTTGTATAAACAATCTCAAGAATTAAATAGTGATAAGTGACAAGTGATAAGTGATAAGTAACAAGTGATAAGTAACTAGCTAGCTGGCAATACTAAACTTCTAAACAAAAAACTACTAAACAGTAATTAGTGACAAGTAACTAACCAGGGAGAGTGTTCAAAAAAGTGTGTCAATATAAATATTTAACCTGACACGACTTATGATAAAAACCTTGAATTTCATACCTCTTGTTGAATTGGAAAGGATTGAAGAAGTAATAAATAAGGCAGTGGATGGTAAATCCCCAAACACAGGAATAAAATAATTTTACATTCATTCCTCTCCTCTAAATGCAAAATTATATGCCTTCTTTTTCAAGAACAATAGCTGCTTTCACAGGAATTTTTTCCGGAGCTTCTGAATCATGCCTGATTGCTTTAATCAGTTGTTTTAATTCTTTGGGATCCTCATCCTGTATAAGTGCAGCTAAAACATGATGTGCTCCTTGCCGCAAAAAATAGGATTTCCCGCTGAATATAAGTGCTTCCAGAACAGGTTTTATGCTTATCCTGCCCATGTTGATCAGAGCTTCGGCAGCAATCCATCGTATTTCACTTTCGGGATCATTGAGCATCCGTATGGCTGCAGGAATAGAAGATTTGTGTGCAATCTGTCTTACGATTTTGATTGCCTCTTTGCGAATAACTCTGTATTTTGAAGTCATCAATTTATGCATGACAGGAAGGATTGCCTTACCTTGTTTAATAAAATTTTCCTTGGCTTTAAAATGTTTGTGGTAATCACTTACATCAATCAGGCGATACAGTTGGAAAAGAGTTTTCTGAGGAAAACCCTGCTCCTTAAGTTCTTTTTTTTCATCAGTAAGTAAATTCATGATCATGTCCCTTTCAATTAATTTTTAAACTTTAGTGTCGAATGATCCAGCAGCTTATAAGCTTTTACTTTCAGAAAGTCGGTCAATATAAATGCAATCAATGAATATACCCATACAAACAATGCAAACTTCCAGGGAATGGCCGGTAAAAGGAATCCGGTTACAACAATAATAGTGGCAACTATTTGTGTGATAATTACAGCAAATAAAAGTGATTTCGTTGGTTTTACTGACCAGAAATGCCCCTTAGTTCGTGCTACAAAGACTGTCAGGTGACCTGCCACGGATAGTTTCAGGTAGATGAAAGATTGAAGTAAATCATTGTTCAGGTGGAACATTTCCTTTCCTATAAAGAAGATACCAAACGAACTGAAAACACCAATAATACCAAGTATTGTAGAAATGCCGAGTGTGGTTCTCATGTTCCACTTATCGGGTTTCGATGAAACCCTTACATTATCAAACGCAATGGTCATAATCGGACCGTCGTTTAGCAGGGCAAGCATTACGATCATCAAAGCAGTTACCGGGTAAAATTGAAAACTTATGATCGATACTGTAATGAAAAGAAGTACTCTTATTGTTTCTGCTATGCGGTAGATGGAATAATTTCCCATTCTCTGGAATATTTTTCGGCTTTGTTCTATAGCATCAAGGATTACCGATAAGCCGGGTTTTGTAAGAACAATGGCAGCTGCCGATTTTGCTGCATCGGTTGAGCCCTGAACAGCTATGCCGGCATCTGCCTTTTTTAAAGCGGGGGCATCGTTCACTCCATCTCCTGTCATACCTACAATATGACCTTTCTCCTGCAACAATTCAACAATTTCATACTTGTCTTCGGGAAATACCCTCGCAAAGCC
>CAYWBC010000183.1:0-4799 GCA_964456285.1 uncultured Bacteroidales bacterium | reverse complement strand
AAAAGAATTTCCTGCAGTAAAGATTCATCATGTAATTCTTTTGGATATGAATAATACTCATTCAATGAGTTTTCATATTGAACCAAATATTCAAGTTCTTCTTTTGTCCAGGAATAATTCATTAGTTAAAAATACAAATCAATATTGAATTCCATTGCACCTGAATGCTAAAAAAACTTCCATTAGCGAAGCGTAAATTTAAAGTGTTTTTTTCCTAATTTTTTTTAAAATGATCATTGTTTAATCTTTGTTAAACTTAATTTTTTTGTCCCGAATGCTCCATCCAATTTCCCCCCTGGGGTTAGGGGTAAAATACAGATTAAATTATATAATAATTCGAATTGCATTCAAATCATAATTTAGTTTCCGGTTAACGAAAAACGACCTCTGCATACAGAGGTATTTTCCTTCAATGAGCAAACATTCGCAACAGAATGTTTCCGTTTTTAATCGGAAAGCAAGATGGAATCAGGCAAGCCTGATTATAGTTATTTTATAAACATGCTAAAGCATTAAAAAACAGATAGATAAATAAATGCAGCATGCAGCAATTATATTTTTCGAATGTTGCAGTTCATGATAAAAGCATTATATTTGAGATAATAGTTGCAACAAAAACACAAAATAAAATGCCACAGTACGATAGTATACGCATTAAACCAAAGACTAAAAGTGCGATATCCCAATTATCCAAGAAATTTGAAATGACACAGGTTAAATTTCTGGATGCTGTTATGCAATACCTGCAAGAAACAGGTGTAAACCCCAAAGACTTTGTAGTCCTTTCTCCGGCTGAAGAAATCAAAAAACTAAGGGATACCGTTGTGAGTTTTATGCGCAAGCAGGAGAAGGATTTTATCCTTCCTGTGTTTGGTCATATGGAAACACTTATCGTTCGATTTATGCAATACATTGAAGAAGAAGCGCCAAAAAATACGGACGTAAAAAAGGCTTCTTCTTTCAAAACCTTGGAAGGATCTGAAAAGAAAATTGAGACCCAGGAAGAAGAAAAATTTAAAATTGAGACTTCAAATTCTGGTTCGAGAGATCTTTTAAATGAACTTGAAAGGGAAAAATTGAAAACCAAATCCATCAAAGAACACTTAAGCAAGGTGCTTGATAACATCGAGGTAAAAACCACAGGATTGACTAAAAAACCAGTACTTGAATTGCCGATGGCAGAGATAAATAGTATTAAAGAATTTGTAAAAAGTATCTGATGTTTGTTAGAATTCACAGCCCAAAAAATTATGGTAATACAGGTTCTAGCAGTGGCATAATTGAGTACCTGGAAAAGGAAAATCTTGAGCAGGAATTAGCGGATCAATCACTTTTTTTCAATCATGAAAATGATTCAGTTGGATCAAAATCGGTTGTGCATAGCATAGATAAAAACTGCCATAAATTAGGGAAAAATGAGGCTCGATATTACATGCTTTCAATAAATCCCAGCCAGGAAGAAATGAAGCATATAGCAGATAAAATTTGTGAGCGGAAGGTTTCAGATATTGGGAAACTAACAGTAGAGGAAAAAAAAATATTTGAATCAGAATTAAGGCAATACTCGCGAGGTGTCATGGAGAAATATGCGGAAGGATTTAATAAGGGTTTGACCGGGGAAGACATATTGTACTATGGCAAGGTTGAGCATGAAAGGAAGTATAGCCGATTCGATGATGAAGTAAAATCAGGAGTGAAAAAGGCCCGTGAATTAAAAGAGGGTTTTCAGTCTCATGTGCATGTTGTAGTAAGCCGAAAAGATATTACAAACAGTAAAAGGCTAAGCCCTTTTGCCAACCATAAGAACTCAAAGAATTTGCTTAACGGGAAAGAGGTCCAGGTGGGATTTCACAGGAAAGAATTTGTACAAAAATGCGAAGCTGAATTTGATAAATACTTTAACTATGATCGGAAATTGACAAATTCATTTGAGTATCGCTATACAATGAAAAATGTATCAGCTGATATAGCAAGGACCATCGGAAGGCAAGTGGCTCACCGCCTTGTTCCTGGTTATCGATTGGCAAATACAATAAGTTATGCATCAAAGGGATTAAGTAATGATGATCCCCTACAGAACCTTAAAGCTTTATTTTGGCAGAACAAGGAATCTGCAAAGGTTCTGAAAGCTATGAAAGCATTGACTCCTCAAGGATTGGTTATCGAAGCTACAAAGAAACTAAGCGCACATGTTCTTAGTGCTGCTACATTAAAAATATAAATATGCCTATTCGAGATTTCATATATAATTTTCTTGATCTGTCCTTGGCAGAAAAGGTGATGATGCTATCTGTGATATTGATAGTTGCCTTACTCAAGGCGCTTGTTTTTAGAACTAAGTGGATCGTAGTAATTCTTGGCTTACTTGCTATTGAAGCTGCACTTGCAATTTTTTTAGAGGTTTCGGGCGGGTATCTGCTTTTGGTTCATATCTATTATATTGTGCTATCTCTTATACTGTCATTTTTTATCTATTCCTTTTTGCCACAAAAGAAAGGCAAAGCAAAGATCGGGAAAGCTTCACCCTGGAAGGTAGTAATACCTGTTCGAAAAGGGGTAAATATAATTTTGGAGAATATTAAAAGAGGGATTGTGATTTTTGGTAGCGGAGGAGCGGGAAAAACGGAAAGCGTTTTTGTACCCTTAATCTCTCATGCTGCAAAGTTTGGTGTTTGCGGAATAAACTACGATTATAAAGATGGGGAGCTTACAGAAATACTCAATTATTTTTACCAGGGATCAGAGGTTGATACTTATACAATCATTCCCCACCGGCCAGAACTTTCACACCGGGTAAATCCTGTGCATCCTGATTATATTGATTCTCAGGAAATGGTAAATGAGCTTGTGAGTGTTCTTTTTTCAAATCTCAGAAAGAAAGGATCAAATGATAAAGGCTTTTTTATGGAAGTTCCCGAAGCGACCCTGGCAGCGACCATATGGAGGCTTAAATGTGATTTCCCTCAGTATTGCACCCTTCCCCATGCAATAGCAATTTGCCTGGTGAAAAGCCCTATGGAACTTGCCCGGTTTTTAAGTGAAAATATGCATAGTCGAATAATGGGAGCACCTTTCTTTGATTCGATTGCTTCAGAGAATCAAATGTCAGGTATAAAGGCATCCATGAGTAATGATCTGAGAAAGTTTGCTTTTCCTTCCGCGTTTTATATTCTATCTGGTAATGAAGTAAATCTGCATGTAAACGATCCAGCTTCACCGGCTATGATCAACCTTGTGAACTCCCCGGGAAAGAGAGCAGTATTTTCACCCTTTTTGGCCTTGATTTTTACCACTACACTTAAATTAATGCAGCGAAGGAACATGAAAGATTCTTATCTTTTGATGGACGAGGCAGCCACTTTAAACCTTACTTCTTTCTCACAGATTCCAGCTACTATGCGAAGTTTTAATATAGCAACAATATATTCCCTCCAGGACAAGGTTTTAGGAACAGAGCAATATGGAGATGTAACAGCAAGGGCAATCCTGGCGAATTTAAGTTACCAGATTATTGGAAAAACAAATGATCCCGAAAGCGTTAAGTACTATAAGCAGATAGTAGAAGAGATTGAGAAGAAACAAGTTTCTAAATCTTATGGAACAGGGTTTATGCCAAAGGGAGAAAGTAGACATACTGAGTCATTAAAGGAGGCTTCAAAATATAAAAACCAGGATTTCTTTGGTTTAAATGTTGGAGAGTTTTTGGTGCTTTCTGATGGCAAATCTCGCAAAGTAAATTTTGATTTAATGCCCTTTGAGCGTGTAACGTTAAAAGTAAAAAATCACATTACAGCTAAAGACCTGGATGATAATTACAACAGGATTTTTGAAGAGGCTAAAAATATTTGATTAATTCTGAGCGGGGATAATCTTTTTATAGTAGTATGCTTAAACCATTTGCTCCAGTTCTGTTGCAAGGGTATCAATGCTTGCATTCCATTCTTATAGTTTATTGTTATATTCTTTTCCGGTTTAAGTAAGCTTGCTATACTCTTTAGAAATTCGAACACTGTCAACATAAACAATGTCTTCCTTCCTTAAAAAGAATGAAATCGCCAAAAGGATTAAGCCAGATAGTAAAACAATAATTGATATAATTCGGATGAATGTGATAATTGTTGTTTAGAATTTTGATTTTTTTATATATATATATACATTGTCAGCGGGAAGAATTAAGTTATGTGCAAGATAAATTGAGAATCATTTATCTTTTTATTTATTGGCTACTGTTAAACCCTTGGGAGATTAAGGCTTTTAATGCCTCAGTTAATTGTTAATTTTTAACCTAAAACTCGTTCAAATGAAAAAGAAATTCTATTTGTTGTTTGCAGCAATGTTTGTTGTATCATCTCTCTATGCTCAAATAAAGGTTGGGTCAACTGGTCGTGTAAGTGTTGGGGATGTTCAACCTTCATCTAACTATAACCTGAGAGTTAAAGCAGGCACAGGTTATATTGATATCGGCTATAATCCATCAACTACTTATGCTCATTTTGTCACTGATCGTTCACAATTCTATTTTAACAAAGGCATAAAACTAAACGGAAGTTTCTATACGGATCTTTCACAATTCTATTTCAACAAAGGAATTGAAATGAATGGAAATTTATCTAATTCCGGAAATTTCTATATTTTGGCCGGCGATTATTCGTATCCAAGAATGAGAATTAATAGTTCAAATGGATATGTTGGGATAAATTTGGGGGGTAACGTTCCTCAATATACTTTGGATATCTATGGAACTCTTCGGGTTTATTCTACTATATATTCTTCTGATGAAAGATTTAAAGAGGATATTA
>CAYWBC010000182.1:0-4809 GCA_964456285.1 uncultured Bacteroidales bacterium | reverse complement strand
AATATCGGTAAGCCCGGGTGAAACCCGGGGACATATGCAGTAAGGTAAAGCGTTTCAACTGCCCACCTCAGTCGGAGCATTGGCTTTCCCTGAAACGCAAACTGACAATCCATATTAAAGAATATAGTTACCTGGCACCCAGTACCTGTTTACTAACAAGCAAACAAGCAACAAACCTACTTCCGCATAGGCTCCGGCTCACAAAAACATGAGTTTCTCCCGAAAAAATACACTAACTTTATTGCAACAAACTGCAAATCAAAACCTCAGCAAGAAAGTGGACGAGAGAACATTACCTGAAAAAAAGAAACATTGGTATGCAGTGTACACAAAACCCAGGGCCGAGAAACAGGTCACTAAGCGCCTTACGGACTCTGGCATAACAGCATTTCTTCCCCTGCAAAAAACACTGCGGCAATGGAGCGACAGGAAAAAAATGGTAGAGGTACCCCTGTTTACTTCTTACGTATTTGTTAATATTGACGCATCAGATTACGACAATGTACTTCAAACCTACGGGGCAGTAAAATACGTGAGCTTTGAAGGAAAGGCTGCTGCCATACCACAGAACCAGATCGACAACCTGAAACTAATTATCAACAGCGATACAGACATTGAAGTCACACACGAAAAACTAACACCCGGTCAGATGGTGGAGGTGACGCATGGCACACTGAAAGGATTACGCGGGGAACTGATAAAAAAAAAGAAGCACCGACTCCTGATACGAATAGATACTATTCACCAGAATTTATTAGTAAATATCCCCGAAAACTTTTTACAGACTGTGCGATAGAAAGTATCTTTAACCCAAATTAATCAGTAGGAGGCGAAGAATAAGCCGAACTATCTGATTTAGTTGGGTTAACCCCGATTTAGTGATTGTTCAAGCCTGAATTTTTCAGGTTTGATTACAAGCACTTTATCGATTAGGCATTTTTTAATGCGTAATTTGGGTTTATGGCAATAACAGAAACTATTCTCTGTTATTGACCAATGTACAAGAAAATACGCCTTGTTACCTCCTTTGATGAATGTGGGTGACGGGGCGAAGCTTTGCAGGAAGCCAGATAAATTGGAAAGGAAGAAGAAGTTGAATGTCCAATATCGAATGTCAAATGTTCAATGTAGAAGTTTTTAGATTTGATTCTTAACCAAATAAATCGTTATATGATGTCAAAAAAGTTATATGAAAGCTATGATTTAGAAGACCGACTTGTTCAATTCGGTATTACAGTAATTAGAATGGCAGAAAAAATTCCAAATACAAGAGCAGGGAATGTGCTTGGGGGACAAATTGTAAGATCATGCACATCTCCTGCTTTAAATTATGGAGAAGCTCAGGCGGCGGAATCTCGCAGGGATTTTGTTCAAAAATTCAAGATTATTTTAAAGGAATTGCGAGAAACAAAAATATGCTTAAAGCTCATAAAAGGTATTGGACTGGTGAAGGATGAAAACCTTGTATGCTTAAACGAAAAAGAGAATAATGAACTCATTGCAATTTTTGTAAAAAGTATTGCTACAGCTCAGAGTAAACAATAGAGATGAATGTCCAATTACCGACTAAACTTAACTTCGACATTGGAAATTCGACATTGGACATTGGATATTGATCTGAAACCAAACTTATCAATTAAACAACATTCACTATTTTAGCACATAAATAGCTCCTTACTCAAAAACACATGAAACCTTCTATCTGTAAAATAGCCTTTTACACACTCATACTCACACTGGCTTCTGTCTCTTGCACGCGCTACAAAAACCTCGTTCTTCTGCAGGAAGCAAAAGCCGACTCCACGAATCTCTACACCGCCACGCCTCCCGACTACAAGATCCAGAAGCGTGATGTCTTGTACGTGCGTATTCACTCCCTGAACCAGGAAATTACCCAGGCCATTAACTCAACAAGTACAATTAGTACCAACCAGTTTACCAACGAGGCAAGTTTGTTTATCTATGGTTTTAATGTAAGCGATTCCGGATACATTGAGATTCCTATCATTGGAAAGGTGAATGTGCTGAACAAAACCATGGAAGAAGCCAAGCTGGCCATTGAAAAGCAAACCAAAATAATGCTTAAGGATGCTACGGTTGTGATTAAATTGATTTCCTTCAAATATTCAGTTATAGGCGAGGTAAAGCGGCCGGGAGTGTATCAGAACTACAACAACCAGCTTACGGTACTGGAGGCCATAAGCAATGCAGGAGATATTTCTGCCTATGGAGACAGACGGAAAGTACTTGTAATTCGACCGGGTACCGAAGGAACAACAACCTTCCGGCTTAACCTGACTTCCGACAAAATTCTTTCTTCGGAAGGTTTTTTCCTCCTGCCCAATGATGTGGTGTATGTTGAACCTGTAAAATCATACAACTTCCGCAACAATATACCAACCTATGCGCTGATATTTTCGGGAATTACGGCGTTTATTTTGGTGTTGAGTTATATAAATCCGAAGTAATTTGTGAATAGTGAACAGTGAACTGTAAGCTGTGAGCAGTGAACTGTTCACCAATCACTGTTCACTGTTCACCATTCACCAATCACAAATAATATCATTAAAGAATGAAAAATCACAAAGATCTTGATGCGTGGAAAGAAAGTATGGATCTGGTTGTTCAGGCATATAAATTAACAAAAACATTCCCTGAAGATGAACGTTTTGGATTAGTATCCCAGATTAAAAGATCGGCAGTGTCGGTCCCAAGTAATATTGCAGAGGGTGCAGCGCGTAATGGGAGTGCCGAATTCAAGCGTTTTTTATACATTGCATTAGGATCTTTATCTGAATTGGATACTCAGCTGATGTTGGCTCAACGTCTTCAATTTTTTGATGACAATTCTGTTTTTGATAAAATAATTGAGATCAGAAAAATCATCAGTGGATTAATTAATTACTTAAAAAATCGAGAGCAATAAAAAACCGATCACCGTTCATTGTTCACCAATCACTGTTCACCGATCACTGATCACCATTCACCATTCACCATTCACCGATCACTGTTCACCATTCACCATTCACCGATCACTGTTCACCAATCACCATTCACCAATCACCGATCACTGTTCACCAATCACCGATTACTAAAAAATGTTCATAGAACAAAAACGCCGCTCCGTAATAAAAACCATCTCATGGCGCATATGGGCAACCATTACGACCACTGCGCTGGTGTTCTTTTTTGTTGGGGAAGTAAAAATTGCCCTTACCATAGGAGTGATTGAGGTAGTAGTGAAAATGGTCCTGTATTTTCTGCATGAGCGCTGGTGGAACGGAATACGGTTTGGCAAAAAAGAAATAAGACCTGCAGTTATTTGGTTTACCGGACTTCCCTGTGCCGGGAAAACAACTTTGGCAAAGGCTGTTTCCAAGGCTCTTGAAAAAAAAGGTCTCAGAACTGAGCATCTGGACAATGAAAATGTGAAGAATATTTTTCCGAGAACAGGATTTTTAAAAAAGGAAAGAAGTGAGCACATCAAACGCATTGGATTTTTAGCCGGCAAGCTTGAAAAAAACGGCGTATTTGTATTGGCCTCATTCATTTCACCCTATAGAGAAGCACGAAATTTAGTAAAGCGTATGTGCCAAAACTCCATTGAAGTGTACCTTTCCACACCCCTGGAAACATGCGAAAAGCGCGACACAAAGGGCATGTACGCCAAAGCCCGCATAGGCGAGATCAAAAATTTTACCGGCATCAGTGACCCGTATGAAGTACCCGAAAATCCGGATGTTACAATTGATATGACGGATGTAAGTGTGGAGGAAGCGGCAAAGATGGTGATGAGGGTGATTAATTGAATGTTTAATTGTTTAATCGTGTAACTGTTTAACTGGTATTTCTGAATTAGCTTAATTGATTATTAAACGAATACATTATTTTTATTATTAGGCTAAATTTCTGTTAACAATTAAACGTTTCACCAATTACACGGTTCAACAATTCAACAAATCATCATGTTTACTGTATTTTCAATAATTTAGCACTCAGGTACACCGCAACAAAAAGTTCAAACAATGAATCACAAAGAAATACGCTGGAGACAAAGATTTTCGAATTTTGAAATGGCATTTTTGCGCTTACAGGAGGCTGTTGAGGATTTTGAAAATTTAAACAGGCTGTCAAAAGAAGGCTTGATTCAGCGATTTGAATACACCCTTGAGCTGGCCTGGAAAACATTAAAAGATTACCTTGAAGCGAAAGAAGAAATTGCAAAATTTCCTAAAGACGTAATTAAAATGTCTTTCCAGGCAAACCTTATTGATGATGGTGAAATTTGGATGGAAATGCTGGAAAAGAGAAACCTGTTATCGCATACTTACGAAGAAAAGATTTTCAATCAGGTTCTGACAGAAATTACCGGCGCCTACTATGAGCAAATAAGTAAACTATACGACTTTCTGAAGGATGAACAATAAATTCGGAATTTACGATAAAAGTTACCAGTTAATTATAGAAAGCTTAAAATCACGGCCAGAAATCAAAAGAGCACTGATATTTGGCTCCCGGGCCATGGAAAATGCAAAAAAAGGTTCGGATATTGATATTGCTATTTCAGGAGAAGCAATTGACGAACAAATGGTAAGCAAATTAGGCACCCTATTAAACAACTGCCCCCCCATACCCTATTACATAGACATTGTTCATCTTGAGAAGATAACAAGTGAGGAATTACTTGAGCATATTAAGCAATTTGGGGTTGAATTCTATGAGAGAAATGATTAGCTGATAAGTTGAAACTAAAAATGAATGTCCAATTACCAACGAATCCTACTTCAACATTGGAAATTCGACATTCGA
>CAYWBC010000181.1:0-4813 GCA_964456285.1 uncultured Bacteroidales bacterium | reverse complement strand
AGTTAAAAAGTACCGCGAACTGGGAGTTCCACTCGACGGAGTAATTCAGGATTGGCGCTACTGGGGCAATAATTACCTCTGGAATGCCATGGAATTTCTTAATGAGGAATTTTACGATCCAAAGAAAATGGTTGATGATGTGCATAGTCAGAATGCGCATATGATAATATCAATCTGGAATTCATTTGGTCCTCATACAAAACAATACCGCGAACTGGATAGTATTGGTGCATTGCTTTCTTTTAAAACATGGCCTGAATCAGGTTCTTTTAAATGGCCGCCAAATCACGATTATCCGTCAGGTGTAAGGGTATATGATGTTTATAATCCCGCAGCACGCGATATTTACTGGAAATATCTAAACGCAGGTATCTTCTCGCTGGGAATGGATGGATGGTGGATAGATTCTTCTGAACCCGATCATTTTAACCCAAAGCCATCTGATTTCGATAACCAAACATACCTTGGATCGTTCCGAAAAGTGCGCAATGCTTTTCCCTTGATGACAGTTGGCGGTGTGTACGACCATCAGCGCAAGGAATCATCACAAAAGCGTGTGTTCATTTTAACCCGTTCGGCTTTTGCCGGGCAACAACGCTACGGGGCTAATACGTGGTCGGGCGATGTTGTGGCTTCATGGGATGCTCTCAGAAATCAGATCTCAGGTGGATTAAACTTTTCATTATGTGGTATTCCATACTTTAATAGTGATATCGGAGGTTTCTTTCTCTGGAATTTTAAAAATAAACTGGATGATCCCGATTATCGTGAACTGTATACCCGCTGGATTCAGTTCGGTGCATTTTGCCCGATGATGCGTTCACACGGTACCGATGCTCCCCGTGAAATCTACCAGTTTGGTAAAAAGGGTGACAAAGTGTACGATGCTATCGAAAAATACATAAACCTGCGCTATAGCTTACTACCCTATATTTATTCCGTATCTTGGGATGTTACAGCCAACCAGTCGAGCATGATAAGGGCTTTGGTAATGGATTTCGCATCCGACAAACAAGCATTAGATATTAATGATGAATACATGTTTGGTAAATCCATACTTGTTTGTCCGGTAACTGAAGGCATGTATTCGAAGGATATGAAAGAAGATTTTAGCGCAATTAAATCAAGGGAATTATACCTGCCTAAAGGTGCCGATTGGATCGATTTCTGGACAGGTGAAAAGCTTAAAGGAGGGCAAACAGTTAAAAAAGAAACGCCCATTGATATTATTCCTCTTTACATTAAAGCCGGTACAATTATGCCAATAGGACCGAAAGTTCAATATGCAACAGAAAAGAAATGGGACAATCTTGAAATCAGGATTTATGAAGGTGCCGATGGAGAATTTACCCTTTATGAAGATGAAAATGATAATTACAATTACGAGAAAGGTGCATATTCAACCATTTCTTTTACGTGGGATGATTCCGATAAAACACTTACCATGAGCAATCGAAATGGTTCTTTCCCGGGAATGCTGACTGAACGAAAATTCAATATCATTCGAATCAATCAGAAGGAAGAAATGAAAAATTTGAATAGTAAACAAATATCCTATTCTGGGAAGAAAGTAGTTGTTAAGTTTTAGCTATAATCCCATGTTATTCAATAAAAATTGAAAAATTATACTGACAAGGCATGAAATATGTAAATCTGGGAGAAACGGGAATTAGAATACCAAAAATTATATTTGGCACAAGCGCTTTGGGAAATCTTTACCATGCAAATACATGCGAAACAAAACTTGAGATTGTGCGTGAATGCAATCAGAATGTTGATTATCCGGTTTTTGACTCAGCAGGGAAATATGGGGCCGGTTTAGCGCTTGAATCATTAGGAAGTTGCTTAAATGAACTGGAGGTAAAACCGGAAGATATTTTTATCAGTAATAAATTGGGATGGCTTGCTGATAACTCTAGTATGTCGATTGGTTTTTTTGCTTCTATACCCTTGTTCGCTTTTATTCTGTACTATGCTATTTCAGGTTACAGAATTAAATTTAATTGAGCTGTTTATAATGAAAATTGATTATGGAATACAAGGAAAAAACAACGTATACTGCATTTAAACGGTATTGTAAAACTCTGGAATTACGAAAAGATCCGGAGTTAATTGCTGCCTATAAAAAAGCTCATGAGAAAGGTAAGGCCTGGCCTGAAATAGCTCAGGGTATTCGTGAGGTGGGGATTTTGGATATGGAAATATATTTAGTGGGAAACCAACTTTTTATGATTATGGATACAGTACCTGAATTTGATCACGAGAAAGCAATGAAAGAATTGGCAAAGAAACCACGTCAAATGGAATGGGAAGCTTATATGGCCAAATATCAACATTCATCGGCGAATGTATCAGCCGATGAAAAATGGCAGTTGATAGAACGAATATTCAAACTTGATTAAAATTATTGGAAATGGAGCGTTATGTGCTGCTATTCGAAAAGATTCTTGTGTTATTGCACTTGATATTGATGACAGAAAACTTGAGATCATAAAAAAAATTTGATGCTACGCATCTCATTAATAGCAATCGGGAAAATGCTCTTTCAATGATTTTAGAGTTAACAAATAATGAAGGAGTTGATGTAGTTATTGAGGTCGCACGGAATCCTGCAACATTCTTATTGGCTCTTGAGGATGTTTCCTTTGCGATAAGGGTTTTAACAATTGGATATTCTAAGGAAAATGTAAATTTCAATTCTCAGTTAATTGTTCGCAAGGAGATGAATATTTATGGCTCACGAAATGCTTTACGGGTTTTCCCTTCTGTTATCCAGATGCTTGAGCGTTAGGAAAAACCCTATTTAAATTTAATTACGAAAGTTTTTCCCTTTGACCAGATTCCGGAAGCTTTCAGATACTGGGATGAACACACCAGAACAGTTACCAAAATATGAATTGATATTAAGGGATAAATGGCTTTGAATTAATTTGCAGTTAACCAATTTAGAAAGAAAAATTATGAAAATCCAAAATCTTATTACCCTCATCCTATTGATGTCCTTTTGGGGATGCCAGCCAAAACTAAGCTATGAACAGCTTCCTAGCGGAGTAAAAGTAAGCTTGGACGAGGGTACATTAAGCATATATCCTGTTTCCGATAATGCAGTAAGAATTAAATTTTCGGATACCGCAGAGGATGGTTTGCCTGAACTGATCTTCATTTCTGACAAACCTGTGCCTAATTTTCAGGTTTTCGATGCTTCAAAGTCCCTTACGATTAAAACAAAGGCTATGCAGGTCTTGGTGGACAAAAAAACCGGGAAATTATCTTTTACCGATCCATCTGGCAATATTTTCCTGAGTGAGATTGCCGGAGCCAGAAGGTTTGTACCCGATTCAATTATGGGCGAAAAATGCTATTTAGCTGAACAGGTATTCGATTCACCAGCGGATGAAAATATTTTCGGCCTGGGACAGTTCCAGGATGGGAATTATAACCTTAAAGGAATAAGCCGTCGGTTAACCCAAGTGAATTCCCAGATAGCTATACCTTTCATCTATTCCAGCAAAGGATATGGTCTGCTGTGGCATCAGTATGGCATGACCGATTTTAATCCTGCAGATAACCTTATTGTACTTGAAAAGCAACAACAAGCAGCAGGAGATGATCGGATGGCTGCAGTTACAACTACCTCCGGAACTCAGAAAGTTTTACAAAATCAATCACTATACACTGGTAATTTTAAGGTTCTCCAGGATGGTGAATACTCCATTTTTCTTGATCTGGGTGATATGGGGAACCGTCATTTTGTAGCAATTGATAATAAGCCCTGTCTGGATCAGAGCAACATTTGGTTGCCGCCTACTGCCGGAACATTAGTAGAACTGAACGCCGGAGAACATGAAGTTCAGCTGATATGTAAATCGGACAATACACCCAAACTTTCCTGGAAACTCAAAGATAATACCACCACATTCCGGTCGCCTGTTACAAAAATGCTCGATTATGTGGTTTTTTATGGCCCTTCTGCCGACAGTGTTATCGCAACCTACCGGGAACTTTCAGGAAATGTACCTCTGCTCCCAAAATGGGCCTATGGCTTTTGGCAATGTCGCGAACGCTATACTTCAGATAGGCATTTGGTAGAAACGGTTAAAGAATTCCGTGAAAGAAAACTTCCGATGGATGTAATTGTCCAGGACTGGCAATACTGGGGTAGCAGGGGCTGGGGTGTTCCGCAGTTCGACGAAACGAATTACCCAAATCCTTCGAAGTTCATTCAGGAAATTCATGACCTGCATGCGCACTTTAATATCTCTATTTGGTCGAATCCTGATAAAAACTCAAAAATTGGAAAGGAATATGTGGCAAAGGAGCTGTTTATCGGTGATACAAAGTGGTTGGATTATTTTAACCCCGAAACCCGCAAAGAGTACTGGCATACACTAAAAACCAATATGTTTGATTACGGGGTAGATTCATGGTGGATGGATGCAATAGAACCTGAAAATGACGCATTAAAAGGTGAAATAACATACGCAGGGCCAGGTGATTTTTACCGCTTGACTTACCCATTGATGGTGAGCAAGGCTGTTTACGAGGGTCAGCGTGAAACCACTTCCGATAAGCGTGTTTGCATTCTTACGCGTTCAGCTTTTCTGGGTCAGCAGCGATATGGCATCATTAACTGGTCCGGCGATATTGGTGGCAACTGGGATGCCTACAAGCGACAAATTGTAGCCGGACTGAATTACACCATTACCGGAATGCCTTATTGGACCACCGATATTGGCGGATTTTTCCGCCCGGGTCCTGCCCAATATACCGACGAAAATTATCATGAGTTGTTAACCCGATGGTTTCAATGGGG
>CAYWBC010000180.1:0-4944 GCA_964456285.1 uncultured Bacteroidales bacterium | reverse complement strand
TGTTCAGGAATATATTGATGGAAAGACATTTGATAGAAAATACATCCAGAATTTTGAAAATGCCGAAACCCGAGCGCTTGATATGGTAAAGATCGCTCTTGAAAGTTACCCACAATGGTGGAACGCGACCTTAACAATTCAGGAACGTATCTTTAATTCTATTTACTCGACTCCATCATACCAGGACGATTATGAAGGTGCGATGCGTTTGACAAGGCTCATGTTAAATGAATTTCATTTTCCACTTTCAAACGCATGTATATGGATTGAAGAAAATGGGAAAGAACAGGCGCGCTTCCTGGAATGTTTCGATTATTCTTATATCGATCCTTCAGATGTGGATTGGTACTCAATGGTGCTGCTGATGCTGTACCCAAAAGTGGAAAAAGATTTATGTCAGGCGTTTATTGATTCAATTAATGCCGTTGATGCTACTCCGCGATGGTACCACCATCACGCCTCATTTGTTGAAGCAAGGATGCATTTTGAAGAAAATCCAGAAGAATACGAAGGTAAAAAGTTGACTCAGATCCGCGATGATTTCAAAACCTTGGGCAGCGTGGCTCATGACGTGTGCATGTTGTCAAAGGGACATCCTCTGCGCAATGTCAGCGATTATGCCTGGTACAATAATAATTACTGGGTTGATCTTTATCCAAAACTGATGATGCGCGTGCTAAGAAATGTGAAATTCACTGGCGACATGGAATTCCTGAAATCAAACTGGGAAACCTTGAAGTTTGGTTTAGAATCACTGTTGAAGCTTGATTTTGACAATGATGGAATTCCGGAAGGTAATCCAGATGATGTGAAAAATACATTTGATAACCTGGTGCTGTTCGGCGCCGACGCTTATGATGCAACGCAATTTTTGGGCGGATGTCAGGCCTTGATTAAAATGGCGCAAATGCTCGGTGAAAAAGAAGATGAAGAACATATCCAGAAAGTTTATGATAAAGCCTGGAATAGTTTTGAAAAATTATGGCGTGAAGATGAAAACAATAAGGGTGAGAAACTTGAGTATTACGTCACCTGTTTTGATCCTGAAACTGGAAATACCAATACTGACGTTTGGACGAATCAACTTGACGCACTATGGTATCTGACGGCAATTGGCGAAGCACAATCAATTCCTGAAGAACGCGTCAAAAAGATTCTTAAAACTATTTATAACACCAACCGTGCATTCATGGGCTGGGCTATGTGTAAAACGAAAGACGGTGAAGAAGTGGAATCAGATCAAGGTAAAGACGTTTACACAACATCCAATTTCGTTTTCGCCCAATTGTTGGATTACTATGGTATGGTTGAGGAAAGTAAAGAGGTTTACAAACATATGGATCGTGTGGTTTTCGATTACGCAAATACTTTGACGACTCCGGACAACCTTCGGGCAGAACTGGAAATGGAAGCCGGTGAAACAGAAGCCGGTCCACATTACATTGTTGCAGCATATCCCAGACCCGGTGCTGTCTGGACCCATCTGGTGATGAATCACATCAAGGATTTACAGGCAAAAAATAAAACTGAGACTATTGACTCAAAAGACTTAATACCTTTCTATCCCTGGTTGCTTAGCAGCTCGGATGATAAATAGATATGCTTAAGGGATAAGGCGTTAAATACATTAATTAAAACAAATAAAAAGCTAATAGACATGAGCAAAAAATATGATATTACATTCGTAGGGCACATGTGCTACGACGAAATAAAACATTTCGGACAGGAAGCAAAAGTTGCTCCCGGAAGCGCCGTTTTATGCGGTGCCATGGTTGCAGCAAGAGTTGGTAAGAAGGTTGCTGCCGTCGTTAAAATGTCACCAGATGACGAGGAAATCCTCCAGCCAATGAAAGATCTCGGCATTGATACTTTTCTAATACCAGCCGCAGAAACTTCATACAACCGGGTAGTTCACGAGTCAGAAAACATGGATGAACGTACCATGACTCTTATCAAATCAGCCGGAATAATAGATCTCAAAGATGTTCCGGAATTAGACTCAACCTGTGTGCATCTGGCAGGGATATCGGATACCGAATTCGACATGGCCCTTATGAAGGGTTTGAAAGCCAGAAACTATCCAAGTCTGTCTGTCGATATGCAGAGTTTTGTACGTCATATTGACCCAGTGACCAAAAATCACGAGTATAGCGATGTCGCTGATAAAAAGGAGATTGCAGCAATGATGGATAAGTTGAAGCTGGATGTGCTGGAAGCCAAACTTTTAACCGGCACGGATGATTTGGAGAAAGCCTCGATAATCATTGAATCGTGGGGTTGTTCCGACATTATGATTACACAGTCAGAGGGCGTGTTGGCCCGGGTAGACGGGAAAACGTACTATGAGAAATTTTCTAATAGCAATGTTTCGGGCAGAACAGGTAGAGGAGACACAACCTTCGTCGCATACCTCTCACACAGATTGGATCACGATGTTGCAGAATCATTGAAGTTTGCTGCTGCTCTTGTATCAATCAAAATGGAAACTCCCGGCCCGTTTAGTGGCACGCTTGAAGAGGTTTACAAACGACTGAAAGAAAAACACTCATAAAAAATTCAGATACAATCGGTCAGTCTGTTTTGAAAGAAGTCTTTCAAAACGATTTCTATATTGGTGCAGCGCTTAATGTTGAGCAAATCTGTGGCAAGGAACCCGAAGCTATGGACCTTGTTGCCAGACATTTCAACAGCATTACCCCAGAAAATATAATGAAGTGGGAAGAAATTCATCCTGAACCGGAACGATACAATTTCGAAGCGTCAGATCAGTATGTAGCCTTTGGTGAAAAGTATAATATGCATATCATAGCTCATGCTTTGGTCTGGCATGATCAGACGCCGGATTGGGTGTTTCAGTATGAATCAGGAAATCCTCTGAGCCGTTCAGCACTTCTTGAACGGCTGAAAGAGCACATTTTCACTGTTATGGAACGCTATAAAGGACGTGTCCATGGCTGGGATGTTGTCAACGAAGCTATCATGAAGGATGGTTCTTTCAGGAAAAGCAAGTGGCTTGAAATTATCGGTGAAGATTATGTGCAGAAGGCGTTTGAATTTGCACGCGAGGCTGATCCGGATGCGGAACTCTACTACAATGAGTATGATTATGAGTTTGGTCCTAAAACCGATGGGGTCATACGACTCATCCGGAAACTTCAGGCCAATGGCATCCGGGTTGACGGGGTCGGCATTCAGGGGCACTGGTTTCTGGATTATCCGAAGATGGATTTGCTGGATAGTTATATTAAGAAATTAAACAAACTGGGAGTAAAGCTGATGATCACCGAGTTGGATGTAGGTGTACTTCCCTTTTATCCGGTCGATTCTACTATCGTTCCCCTTTCCTCTTTTAACCCGAAAAAACAGAAAGAGATCAATCCTTATCCGGACAGCCTTCCGGACGCTGTCCAAAAGGACCTGGCACAGCGGTATGCTGAACTCTTTTCATTCTTTAGGAAGCACAGGGATCTTTTCGGAAGAATTACATTTTGGGCAGTGCATGACGGTCAATCCTGGCGTAATTACTGGCCCATTACCGGCCGGTCTGATTATCCTATGCTGTTCGACCGGCACTACCAGCCAAAGTCTGCATTCGATGCCGTTGTTCAGACAGTGCAAGGGGATTAAGAAGCAACAATAGCAGCGAGAAAAATCAAACCCTGTTTTTTACAATCCCCGGCTTTCTTCAGGCCAATTTTTTTATGGTTATTGGCAAGCATTCCCATAAAAATATTAAAGCGGAAAACTGACGGGCCGGATGGAAGTATCGAAACAATAAAAGGAAAGGATTAGTTAAAATACAGTAGAGCATTTTTATCAAGTTTCTTCCAAAGTTGTTCAGATTCATTCCATAGCTTGTGTCCCTCAGTTTCGTCATACACCTTTTCATCCATGCGTTTTGGGATGAACATATGAAGGTATAAATTGGTTTTGTCCTTGAAATCGTCTGAACTGGCAAGGTATATAACCGGTCGTGAAGCTTTTGAAGGGGAACGGAATATGATTGTGAATACAGCCCTCAAAGCAATTCTTATAAGAAAAGGTGTTTCTCTGATGATATTGGTGTTTACTGGTCCCGGACAAATGCAATTTACCTGGGCAACAATGCCATCTTTATTCAATCTTCTTGATAATTCTGTAGCAAATGTATTTAATACTAGTTTGAAGTAGCTGTAATTGGAAATTGCTTTGGAAACTCCATACTTAAAATACTTGCCAAACTCATTGTAATCTATACCTGACGATCCCCTGTGTGAGTCAGATGAAATAAATACAATTCTCGGTTGATTGTTTGTATCCAGACGAATGATATTATTTACCAATAGAAGATTTACTAAAATGAAGTTAGAAAAGTAATTAACAAGAAATAACTCATCTTGTCCTGAATCTGTTTTGCGGGATTTAGGTGCTGCAGAAGCAGCATTTAGAAATATAACGTCCAGGTGTATGTTATTTGATTTCAATTCTTTTACAAATTGATGAATTATGTCAATTTTACTCATGTCAATGTAGCGCATTTCTACCTTTTCCGATCCACTTAGTTTTTTTACTTTTTCACCTGCCTCAGGAATTTGACTGCGGCAACCCATGATAAGCTTTGCGCCTCTTTTTGCCGTCTCTGTTGCAATAGCAAATCCAAGTCCCGAATTAGCACCAGTAACGAGAACTGTTTTTCCGGCAAAGTTATCTGTATCCTTAAATCTTGATTCAAGTTCCTGTTTTCTGAACAGGTCGTAAAAACCTGTTAATGCAGCAACTATTGGGTTGTCAAATCTACCTTTTGCCATTTGTTTAATGGAGTTTAAATAAACAATTAATTCAACTATATGAGCTGAGTTTAATAAATCTCTTTTATATATAGGTTATATCGTTCGAAAATTACCCAAAATATACAAAGAACATGATCTTAATCATATTATCTATCAAAAATCAGAAAAGGATTTG
>CAYWBC010000179.1:0-4957 GCA_964456285.1 uncultured Bacteroidales bacterium | reverse complement strand
TAATCCGATGGTTTCAATGGGGCACTTTCAATCCCATTTTCCGGGTTCATGGATATATGTCTGAAACAGAACCCTGGAAATACGGAGAAACGGTTGAAGCTAACATACGGAAGATGCTCAATCTGCGTTATCGGCTTATCCCGTATATTTATTCCGAAGCCTGGCAGATCACCAAATACGGATCGACCATGATGCGTCCGTTGGTGATGGATTTCCTGGAAGATGCTGAGGCTGTAGAGCAAGCCTATGAATATATGTTTGGAAAATCGATTCTGATAGCTCCCATTACTGAACCCGGTGTTAAGGAGTGGAATGTCTATCTGCCCGTTTCAACTGACTGGTACGATTTCTGGACCGGCCAACACTATGCCGGCGGTCAGACAATCAAAGCTGATGCTCCTATTGATAAAATTCCCTTGTTTATAAAAGCAGGTTCTATTGTTCCTTATGGTAAGGTAGTGTATTATGCCGAAGAAACAAGAGGGGAGGTGCTGGATATTTTTATCTACCCGGGAGCTGATGGTCAATTTCTACTATACGAAGATGAAGGCGATAATTATAACTATGAAAAAGGTAAATATTCAACCATAACCTTCAGCTGGGATGATGTAGAAAAAGAATTAACCATAAGTGATAAAGAAGGAGAATTGCCGATAATTCATGAAAAACGTATATTTAGATTAGTTCTTGTGGATGAAAACAAAACAGATGGTATAGTATATACCCAAGAACCAGAGAAGATTATAATTTACCGTAATAAAAAGTTGGTGGTTAGTTTTTAAATGAATAAGTGATCACTTATTCATTTCCATTGCGCTATTCAATGGCAATCGGGCTAGGAGGGGAGGATGCCTATTTTGAAAACCATAGGTGAACACGCTTTTTGCGGAAGTATGGAGCGAAATGGGTGTGATTCTATTTCTTTTAACAGCCATGAAGTCTTTCTCTTCTTAACCTAATAAATACCAGCCTTTTTTCTTATGCCTTTCAAGTTGAAAAAACTAGTATTTATTAAATTCCAGAATTTCTAAATCGATCAGATTATATTACATTTATGATTATGTAACATATTTAGTTTAATTGACATATCTATCTTAAATACATAAAATGAAAATTATTATTACAATTAGCCTCCTGTCATTTATATTTAATACAAATTCTATTGCTCAGGAATCCACGTTAGATTACATCGTAGTACTTAAAAATTCTGAGTATAACAGTACTTCTGTTGCTTATGCATTGCTCGACCAAAAAACTGTTCAAGCCACCCAGGTAGCCGAAAAAGAATTATATGAACATTGGCCCGAGATAGAATGCGACCCATATTCTATTCATTTTGTGTTTCCCAAAAAAGACTCCTTTTTATTAAGCATAAACGGAAACTTAGATCAAAATGCAAGAAGATTGGTTAATCCTTCAAAAGAAGAATTAACCAAATTGATTATAAAATTGGGTTTTTCTCAGGTAATGGCTTCTGCCATTGCCTCAATATATCCTCAGACTACTGCTTACCTGGCATCGGATGGCACAATGTTTTTAGGTACTAAAGAGGATATTAAAAAAGGTTATTATGGTGTTATTGGACGAAATAGTTTTGGAAACCAACAAGATGCCTTAGGCTATCTTATTCGCTACAAAGACGGTGAAGCGGAACGAGTAGATCTATCCGATAATCGTATCCTCTTGTTTTCTAATTCTGGTGAATGGACAACCCTGACTATCACAGACTATTGTGTGGATAAAAATATTCCTCGGTTGGCAGTTCAGGTGTATCAGAAAAGTGAAAAAAATACACTTGGATATCAATTTACAGGCACCAAAATTATATTCAATGATCTGGGTAAAGCTGAATTGATGTATACATATAAAGGAAATCTTCAGCCAATATCTTTGGAAAGGCTGCAAGCTGGAAAATATACAGGTGTTAAATATTCCTTACTTCCTGAAGGAAAAGGATTCATTATTTCTTTTGGAAATAAAAAGGAAGTCTTTACAATGAACGGGAAATACTATTACCCGGAAACACGTGCTGAAAAACCTTACGAGTATCGTATAACAGAAGATTTTATGGCCACACAAAAGATTCACATGAATTTTGCACAATTTGATAATCCAGAGGGCAATGAAGTAAGAATTTACAACGCAATTGGATTTCATACGAATACAGCCAGCGCAGTTAATGATACATTCTACTTTAAACATGCGGAAACTGATCTGTTTAATACATATTATTCCAAAAAGGAAGAGCTAATTCCAAATGAGTATTGCATAAAACTGCCTAATCCAAATGATACAATTCCTTGGAAAAACACCAGGATTATCGAAGCAATGATATTCAATACAAATCCTTCCGGCAATAGCCAATTTGTATTATACAGTCAAAGAAAAATGTTTAGACTGAAAACACCCGAAACGGTTGAAACAATTCCATGGTTGACAATTCTCAATGAAAAACAAAAAAATAATCCTTAAGGGTGAATATTTATGGGACAGCAGAACTGGTCGTAAATTCTCTCTTTGAGAAAAGCTATTCATTAGGAAAACAATAAATGTAGATTATAATATGTTATTCCGCTACTTAATCCCGAAAAAACGGGATATGTTATAGTGCGGATTATGCGACATTTTCTGTCATATAATGTTATTGCATTATGTTAAGTTGCTTTGGAAATTATTTATCGTTCAGTTATTAATTTCCAATAATGTCAATCAATGGCAATTAGGCTAGGAAGGAGGGCGGTTTATTCAGGAGACATTAGGTGAACACGCTTTTTGCGGAAGTATGGAGTAAAATGGGTACGGAATATTATACAAATTTATATGAGTGCTTCTTCTTTGTAATGGGAAGATTAGTTTGATATTAAAATTATCCAATCTGAGAAGGATTTTCGCCAAATTCTTTCCTAAAACAGGTAGTGAAATAATTCGGGTCACTAAAGCCTGTCTGATAGGCTGCCTCTGATACCCGAAAGCCTTCTTCACGAATGAGCTTGTATGCTTTTCTTAGCCTGATCGATTTGATCAGATTGTTGGGTGTTAAACCTGTGAGTGATTTTATTTTCCTGTTCAATTGTGTTTGGCTGACAGCAAAATGATTCGAAAGTAATTCAATATTCAAATCCTTGGCTATCATATATTCTTCGATGAATTGTTTAAGTCTGAGAATAAAATCGATGTCTTTTTTGGGATATGTTTTTTCAAGATTTTCTGAAGTTTCAACACCCAGAAATTTTTTCCGGAGCTTTTTCCTGTTCTCAAGCAGGGAATTCAATACAGTATCAAGAAGTTTTATCTCAAAGGGCTTGGTCAAATAAGCGTCAGCTCCGGTTGAAATTCCTTCTATCTGCTGATCAACCGTATTATAAGCAGTAAGCATAACTACTGGAATATGGGAAGTATCGAAATTCTTTCTTAATTCTGTACAGAACTCATATCCACTCATTTTAGGCATTTGTACATCAGTCAAAATGATATCAAGATTAAGTTCCTTTGCTTTCGATAATCCTTCATCACCATCTTCAGCCTGATATACTTTATATCTTTTTTCCAGATGCCCGGCCAGATACTCTCGAAGCTCTGAATTGTCTTCTACTATCAATATTCCAGGTAAATTATAATTTTTTTGTTCGGGATTTGTTATCGATCTTAATTTCAAATTATCAACCTCTTCATGTTCATTTATCGGAAGGTTTGCCTTTTCATCCCAGGTTAATTCATAATCTGTATAGTGTTTTTTATCAGCCGGAATGAATACTGTAAAAATTGTACCCAAACCTGATTCTGATTCAACATGTATTTCGCCATGATGTAATTCTACCAGTTCTTTTACTATCGAAAGACCTATTCCTGTTCCTTGCCTATTCTTTACGTCAGGATCCTGAGCTTTAAAGAAGCGATCAAAAATCTCCATTCTATTTTCAACTGATATTCCAATGCCATTGTCTTTAACGACCAGTTTTATTTTTCGATCACTCTCGGTTTTCAGTTCTTCGGCTTTTAAGTAGATACTTCCTCCTGTATTAGTGAATTTAATCGCGTTGGACAGCAGGTTCCACAAGATTTTTTCCATTATGTTTTCATCAATATACCCAGTTAATTTTTTTGTTACTGAATATTCAAATGAAATGGATTTATTTTTACACTCCTCCTGAAAAGCATTGTATATTCCCTCGATTAAACTGAATATATCTGTTTCTTTTACTGCCAGTGTGAATTGCTTTTTTGTCAACTGCCTGAAATCCAGCAAGTCGGATATTAGTTTAAAAAGTCGTTTTGAATTGCGGCGTATTATGGTTAGTTTGTTTATTTGCTCCTGATCTAGGTTCTCCGATTGTAATAAATCGCTGACAGGAGCGTCAATAAGGGTAAGAGGAGTTTTCAGATCATGGGATATATTGGTGAAAAATTCCAGTTTCTTTTCAGTGAGTTCATGCTCTTTTTGAATCTTAAATTCTGAAATTTCCTTTTCCTTTTTCAACTCCATCCTTTTGATATACGCATAAATGGAGAGAGATAGAATTGTTAGAAAAATAATTCCATATGCCAGGTATGCATACCAACTTAAATACCACGGCGATTGAATATGAATAATAAGCCGGCTGGTAGAACTTTCCTGTGTTCTTTCGGTGCTTTTTATCTCAAAGGTATAGGTGCCGGGGGACAAATTGGTATACGTGGCGTGATCTGTCTCTCCGATATAGATCATGTCCTTTTCCAGTCCGATCAGTCGATAGGCGTAATTGTGATATTTTATGAAATTTTTTTCCTTCACAAAGAAATGTATGGTAAATGAATTCTTGGTATAAGGTAGCCAGAGTTCTTTTGTTTCTTCCAGAGGTTGCTTTAAATACTGTCTGCCATGCGGATTCCGGATGCTTTTATTCTGGAATCTTATATCCGATATTATCACTTCCGTCTTTGATGTATCGGGAATTACTTTTTTGGGGTTTACGACCGT
>CAYWBC010000178.1:0-5041 GCA_964456285.1 uncultured Bacteroidales bacterium | reverse complement strand
GAGTTGTCAGTTTCAATAATCCCCAACTCATTGGAAAGCTCATTGTTCATCTTAAATTCCAGCCCTTTCTCTTTGGTATCTTTCCTAAATTCAATAGCAAGTTCATCAAGTAAACTAGTAATATTGACATTGCTGAAATGTAATTGAACCTGATCGGATTCTATTTTAGAGATTTCAATAATATTATTCACTATTGATAATAGTTGATTCGAACTTTTTGTAATTAATGATTTGTAATAATCTGTATTTTCCCGCGATAAATCCTTATTGGTTAATAGACTTGAGAAGCCAATAATACCATTCATCGGAGTTCTTATTTCATGGCTAATATTTGCCAGAAAGGATGATTTCAGTTTATCAGATTCTTCAGCTTTTTCTTTGGCTTTTATCAGCTCAAATTCAATTTGTTTAAGCATTGTAATATCTGTGATCAGACCTTCCAGGTTTTTTATCCCCCCTTTCTCATTAAACATTCCAATACCCCGGTCAATTACCCATTTTTCTTTATTGTCTTTGCAAATGATTTTATATTCTATTGTGTATTGTTGTTTTTGATTTATTGCATTCTGAACTTCAATCCATACCTTTTCACGATGATCAGGGTGTATTATTTCACTAAATTTTAATGCATGATCACCAATCAAATCTTCAACATCATATCCGGTAAGAGATTTACATCCTGCACTTAAATATTCCATGTCCCAGCCTTTGTTATTTTGGCATTTGTATGCTATTCCCTGAAGATTATTGAGGATAGTAAGTAGTCTCTTCTCCGATTCAATAACAGCCAACTCAGCCAATTTTCTCTGGGTAATATCCTGGTTAGCCCCAAATGTTTTTATAGTTCGGTTATTTTTATCTTTTACAACAAAAAAGTGGGTATTCATATAACCTATGTTTCCATCTGCATATTTTATGCGGTGTTCTAGCTGTCGACTATAATCGGGGTCTTCAGTTTCGAGAGCCATTTTCATTTCCCGGGCAATGATATTCATATCGTCAGGATGCATAAATATTTCAGCATATTCAGATGGTCTCACCTTATAACCGCCAAACTCTTTAGCAGTGGTTCTGAATATGGAGTAGAAATTATCATTAAAAGTGAAGTAATCCTCATCAACATCATATTCCCAATAGCCTAATTGAGCAATTTTCATTGCACTCGATAACTGGGCTTCACTTTTACGCAAGCTCTCTTCAATTTCTTTTCTTACCAGGATATTTCTGGCAATACCTGTGATGTATCGTTTACCTTTCTCTATAAATGTTGTGGCATTAACTTCAACCGGGAAAAAAGTTTTATCTTTTCTTTTGTGTGTTGATTCAAATATGAACTGCTTTTCAAGAGTTTTATCTTTCCAGAATTTTGTAAATTCTGCAGCATTGTATTCCGGATCAATATCACTAATCTTCATTTTTAGCAATTCTTCTCTAGTGTAGCCCAGGTTAATACAGGCAGCTTGATTTACATCAATTATATTTCCTTCAAGTGTATTTAATATAATAGAGTCAACAGTTATTTTACTTAATTTGTGGTAGTAATCCGCAATAACTAACTTAGTATCTTGCTGTCTTCGTAAGATTTCAATTTCACGAATCAATTCTTCTCTCGATAGTTTGTTCAGGTCTTTCATATAATAATCTTGGCATCCAAATAATCTGTTTAGCCAGTATTGCAAATATCTTCTTTCAAAATATTGCCTGAAGAATGAGACAGGGCTGTTGAAAAATAGCAAACAGATTATACAGTTGCATAACGCAATATGATCGATTCTTACTTTATTAAGTTACGAAATTCTTACAGATTATCAAAGAAAGCTTATTTATATAGTTGAGAAGAAATTCAAGTAATTTGTAAAAAAAAATGACGAACCTTAAATCCGTCATTTTCATAATATGAGCTATCTTCTTTGCTATTTAAAGTACAACTCAGGATCAACCCTGGTTCCATCTTTCCTTACTTCATAGTGCAGATGTGCCCCGGTTGATTTACCGGTAGATCCAACAGAAGCAATTGTTTGTCCTGCTTTGACTTCATCTCCCGGACTTACTGAAAAATCTTTTAAATGCGCATACCAGGTTTCATAGTTCTCATCATGCCTTATGATGATTAAATTACCCCATCCTTTTTCACTGAAACTGGCATAGGTGACTATTCCATTTGATGAGGCTACAATTTTTGTACCTTCCTCAGCAACCATATCAATTCCATAATGCACCCTCTCTTTCTTTGTGAAGGGGTCTGTCATTGTTACTCCGTAAGTTACGCTGTACCTGATTATATCAGCTTTATCGATTGGGATAAGGTATGGGACATTGTCCTTGCCTGGCGGATTGTATGAAAATGCAAAAATCAGAAGCGCCAGTAGTGGCATGAATATTAGATATCCAAACTTTTTTAATTTGTATGTTTTATTCTTTGTTATCATTTCTATTCTGTTTTTAATGGTTAAATAATTAAAATGATTTATGATCCCTGATAAACATGCCTTTTCTGTACCGGAAACTAGAATATTCAGGTACTCTTGCCGGGTTAAACTATTTTCAATCACTACATGGTCAGCAATGTACTCGTGCGTTGTTTTCAAAGATCTTTTTAAAAGAAAGACAAAAGGATTGAACCAAAATGCAATGGTGAAGATTTCCATAAACAGCAAATCCAGTGAATGCCATTGATATCCATGCACTTTTTCATGCTGAATGATGGCATTATCTTCATTATTAATATCTGAATCTTCGGATATGAAAATCCAATGAAAGAATGAAAAAGGCAAATTGGAATTATCCCTTAGTACAAAAGTGAATTTTCCCTTACGAATCCTGATAGAACAATTTATTAATTTTGTGAGTTTAAATAATTGCTTAATAAACCGCAGCAAAAAAATAAACACTCCGACAAGGTAAGCACCGAACAAAATAGTATAATAATTGATGTTGTTGTTGGCAGCATTTGCCGATGTGTCTTTGGAATCGTAAGTTAGATATTCCTGAAAATCATCTATCCATAGGCCAAAATTTGTGGGTTGGAAATGAATTGAACTGTTTATTTCCAGAACCGGGCAAATCAATGAAAAGAACATGATAAATAATAACAGATACCTGTTTAGGGTATGAAAGCTTGTTCTATTAAAGAATACTCTGTAAATACCATAAAGTATTGCCGTTATTAAACTGACTTTATATAGATACATAATACTATTCATCTGATTTTTTTTTCAAACTGATCTTTTGATCAAGCATTTTTTTGATTTTCTCCAGTTCTGTTAGGCTAATATCCTCACTGTCTGTTAAGAATGAAGTGAAGTTAGAGACTGAGCCATTAAAAAAGTTTTTTACTACACTTTTAAAATGCATTTGGAAATACTCACTTTTGGACACTAAAGGATAGTACTCATGAACATTACTATAGGTATTGTAAGCAATTACACCTTTTTTTACCAGAACTCTAATCACGGTTGATACTGTTGTATAGGCTGGCTTTGGTTCCGGAAATTGCTCAACAATATCTTTTAAGAAAGCTTTTTCAAGCCTCCAGAGGTATTGCATTACTTGTTCTTCTGCCTTTGTCAATTCTTTCATGCAACAAATATAATTATATTTATAATAACGTAACTATAAATATAGTAATAAATTATAAAATATTTTTTATTTCAAATAAAAACCTCTAAAAGTCTGCTATTTTCTTGCTGCTTTATTATCTGATATCTATTTATTAAATTTAACTATTAAGGATCTATTGCAAATAGTTTAAAATTGTGATTAACTTGAAATTCTATGAATCGAATACAGAGAAAATACTTGTTATCCCTATCCATACTTTATTTTTTTTCGGCAGTACTTATAGCTGGTGATAAAAATATCGAAACCATAACTCCAGATGCATCTGTGGAGGCTAAAGCATTGCTTGATTTGATGTATAGCATATCTGGGAAATATATCCTGACAGGTCAACACAATTACCCTAATACCCGTGATAAGAACTCACAATTTGCTGCACGTTACATTGGAAAAACTCCTGCAGTTTGGAGTACTGATATGGGATTTGCTGAAGATGGTGATACTGATTCATACCTGGCCAGACCTGATATAGTGAAAGAGGCAATTCGTCAACATCAGATGGGATCAATAATAACCATATGCTGGCATGCAGTTCCGCCTACAGCAGATGAACCTGTAACTTTCAGACCTTCTGAAGGAGCAAATCCTGATTCATCTCAGAGTGTGCAGGGACAACTGTTAGACCGACAATTTAAGGATATTCTTACGCCTGGTACTCTTCTGTATAATCGCTGGTGTGCTCAGGTAGACTCTGTTGCTGTATATCTTAAAAAATTGCAGGAAGCTAAAGTGCCTGTACTCTGGAGACCTTACCATGAAATGAATGGAAATTGGTTCTGGTGGGGAGGACGAACAGGAGAATACAGTACTATCAGACTGTATAAGCAATTGTTTGACCGGCTTGTATCTCATCATGGATTAAAAAACCTGGTATGGTTGTGGAGTGTTGACCGACCTAATGAGAAAGAAAGGGCTTTTTCTGATTACTATCCCGGATCTGAATATTTCGATATTGTATCCCTGGATGTGTATGGTAATGATTTTAAACAGATGTATTATGATAGTCTTGTGATATTGGCTAAAGGTAAACCACTTGTATTGGGTGAAGTCGGAAATCCACCATCGCCTGAAATATTGAAAAATCAGCCAAAATGGGCATTTTATGTAACCTGGGCAGGCATGGTCAGAAATACTTTGAAAAAGGATTATAACAAACTCATGAGTGATCCCAGGATCTTAAATCTGGAAGACCTGACCTATAAAAAAATTATTGCTCCGTATCGCTCGACTTGTAATCTTTCTGAATTATCACTTACTGAAGACAAAAGTTTGGATCTGTCCGGCACATGGATTTTTTGCGAGGAAAAAAGTACACTTGACAATAGAGGGGTTAGCAACAGTCCGTATAAAATGAAAGTATCTCGTGTCGGAGATGTTTTAATTGTTGAGAAAACCATTCTCCTGGAATATGCGGATCCTGAAA
>CAYWBC010000177.1:0-5134 GCA_964456285.1 uncultured Bacteroidales bacterium | reverse complement strand
AAACAAGGAACTCATACCCCGTATTCTAATTTTAACATGATCGCCGGGTGCCCCGGAGGTTTTGGAAGCCCATATTCCTGATAAACGTGTCAGCAAAACATCAGAAACATTGCTAGAAGTTTCCAAAGCTATGTCATTTGAACTGATTTTTTGAATAGATCTTCCCTGTTCTAGATTACCGAAAAAATTGCGTTGGGCTTTTATTTCAACAGCTTCAATTTGAGCCTCGGTTTGTTTAAGAAGAATATCAATTTGTTGATCATGTTGAGGATCAATAGATATTTCTTTATTCTGATAACCAATATAACTAAATACCAGTACGCTATTTTCTGAGGGTACAATAAGATTATATTTACCCTCAAAGTTAGTAATCGTACCTTTTTGTGAGCTTTTCAAATAGACATTGACTCCAATAAGTGATTCCCCGCTCAAACTATCATTTACAATACCATATATTTTTATAACATGAGATTCTTGTGCGGACACCAAAAATGTAAGATTAAATATTATGTATAATACAAATATTAATCTGAGTTTAATCTTAGAATTAATTGTCAGTATTAAGTATTGAAAATTAATCATATACCTATACCTTGGTTGATTGCGATAAACATTTTACAAATTAACGTATGTTCATATTCACATTAACAACTTAAACAATTTTCTAGATTAGTATCCTCTAGCTCTAATTGAGAATTTAAACAAAATTGCTACCCATAGAAATCATCAAACGTTTTTCTAATATTCCATATATTCCCAATCAACTTAACGTCAAACTTCTTTAAAAACGTAAAATATAAATAATTATTTTTTAGTATCAAATGCATTCAATATTATGTCTGCTTTCATGTTCGCAAAAACCTCTAAAATCTGGGTTTTGTGGGACTTTATTAGTTTTAAAAATGTTTTTCATTTGAAGAGAGTTATGACAGGTTAATTTTTAAAGATTTTTGTCCTTAATATTTCATTTTTATTGGAATCGGTTATTAAAATAAGATAAATTCCATTTTTAAAACTCCTAATATCTAATTTAAATAATCTTTCATTTATCATATCATTTGTTATTACCCGACCATTAATATCGAAAACGGATATATTTAAGTCTGTGTAGTAGTATCCGGTTTGTCTAAAATATATGTGGCTTGTTGAAGGATTAGGAAAAACCTTAAAATTAGATGATTGACTTTGATTTATTGAAACCAAGTATGCACAAGGTTTTTCATAATTATTTGAATAACTTCCCAATTCATTATCAGAATAACACCTCAAACGACTTCCTTCATTTCCATCAATTTGTGCAGTAATAAAATCGCAAGGTAAAATATACATACTTGTTGTACCAATTCTTTCAATTATAGTATCGTTCGCCTTAAAAGGGTACAATTCATCATAGTCATATTCAACAGCAATATATTTTAAATTGAGCCCATTAATATTAATTGAACCAGTGTCCTTCACTGACACAATACAATTTGAACTTCCTTGACAACATTTTAACGCCCATGAATCATTAATTTTTGCATTAAAATAATAAAGCGTATCAAATTCTCCTGATTGATAGAGATATACTACACTATCTTCTACATATGTTATCTCATTACCTAAAGAAGTTGTAACAATATCATCTGTTTCAATTCGATAGGTATATTGTGTTTTTTGCAAGATTTTTGATTGCTTTCCTAGCAATAAAGAGTCTTTAACATATTCTATTTCAATATAACTTATTATCTGCCCTTGCCCATTATAAGTCCATTTGGCTGATTGCGGAGCCCAAGTAATTTGAGAAAACAACAAATTTGAGAAGCTTAAAAACCCAGAATAATAGCTGTAGATTTCATAGGTGTTTTGTTTAATTACGCCTCTTATCTCAATAGAGTAAAAGGTAGAACTATTTTCACTATAACGCTGTTCATAACCTTTTATGCCTATGGCAAATTACTTTTATTTCCGGTAATTTGCAAATTGTCCATTGAACTTTTGATTCAATTAATTGGTTGCAAAATTGTGGGTTTTATGGGACAAAATAGCGAATAACAATTTGCCTTCGGGGAATATGCTGGTAATCATATTTAAAATAATTTACACGAGGTTATATTCTTCAATAAGCAAATCGGTTGATATCTTAAACTCATGGCAAAAACGTCTTATCATATCCAGAGTAAGGGGGCGCTTCCGGGAAAGTACTTTTGATACATTTGTCTTGTCCCCCAATATTCCCACCAAATCACTTTGGCGCAGATTGTTTTGTTCCATAATAAAATGAATGATCTCCACCGGATCGGATGGTGGTATTTCTATCTGTTTGGATTCGTACTCATCCACAAGAATGCTAAGCAATTCCAACTCATCATATTCTTCAGTTCCTTCCGGAGCATGAAAAATTTCACGGATTCTTTTTAAAGCATCCTTATAGGTCCTTTCATCTTTGATTATTCCCCAATTCATCTTTTACAATTTATGTTTACAATGCTGCCACTACAGTGGTTTTTAATCCTCCCAGACTGTGTTGGCATCAATTTTATCATATTCGCTGTGTGTTCCCACCCAACAAATATATAGCAGCTCCACTTTAAAACGGGCCTCGACAATTAACCGGTACGTATTGCCTTTGATGTTAAAAACAATACGCGAATTAGAAAGTATACTTACATAAGGTAAGGTATCTTTCACCTGGTTTACGTTTGCCCAATGGGCTTTTCGAGCAATGTTATACCATGAGGAAAGTGGTTTTTCAGCATCTGGATGTTTTATCCAGAATTCCACCAACATTTTTTTTGAAATAATCCTCATGTAGTTTCTGTATTCTTATACGACAAATATAGAAAAAAGTTGACATATCGTCAATTTTAATAAAATATATTTTAATCCTGATATCAATTTGTGTGGCATACCTGCGTTTTGTGGGACTTTTAATAGTGTTTTCTACACTGCAAAATATAAATCTTCTTATCTTCAAAACGATAAACCAATCGATGTTCCTGATCAATTCGACGCGACCACCACCCAGAAAGATTCCCTCTTAATGGTTCTGGTTTTCCTATGCCCTCATATGGTGTTCGCTGGCACTGCCTGATGAGCTCATTTACGCGCTTAAGCATTTTTCTGTCGGTTGTTTGCCAGAATAAATAGTCCTCCCATGCAGGCGACATAAAGATTAGTTCCATTATTCGATTAAATTCTTTTTGACACCTTTGCCTTCGTTATATTCTTCAATTCCAATGGCAAGTCTGGCTGCATTTTTGGGACTGCTAAGAAGGTGGATTGTTTCCTGCATACTTTCATAATCAGACTTTGAAAGCACTACCACATCATTACCCTGAGAACGGGTAACAAAAAGAGGAACCCTGGCATTAAGAACCATATCCATAAAATGCTTTAGATTCTGCCGAAAATTTGAATATGTTGTAATTTCCATATGACAAATATATGAAAAAAATTTATATTGTACAATATGCTGTACAATAATAAAATTTGACCTGCGTTTTATGAGACTAATTGGCCCAATGACCACATAGCTCCGAAAACAGCCATCTGAATTTTTCTATTCATTGGTATATTCTAAATGCACTATCAAATTATGCAATCAAGCTTAATCGCTCACTCATGTTTAACTCGAATGTACCATACGGATTTACATGGGCATATATTAGCGGGGTAAGGGCTCAGTAATCTTCTTTTGTTAATTTATCCATCCAGTTTTCTGATATGGTAATTTGTTGGATCATTAGGGGTGTCACCAACATTTAACTTCGTTGAGGGCTGTGCCGTTCCGACAAAACCCACTTTAAGCCTGTAACCATTTAATGAACAATATGTTATAATATTATTTTCTCTGCATTCTAAAACTGCTTCATAGGTAGTTCCTCTTTTTTAATGCCATTTCAAACCTCTCAAAGTTCCATTTCAAAAGTTGGCACTTATCGCAGCTATGTGGTCACCGGCCCTAAACGTAGTTTATTCGTCAAGGGGCGTATATTGCTTTGATAAATTCGTGGTGTCATTTCAGGTCCGCTTAATCAATGTTGTATTAATTGACCCGAGGATGTTAAATCAATCTTTATTATTTCCAATGGCGATCCATACAGGTGTATATTGCCAGTCCCTTTAATGCTATATTCTAATTTATTCGTAACAGTTACCTCACAATCGCCTTCTGAATTATTCTCGACTAAGGCATTTTTTGCAATTAAATTTTTTGCATCAACATACATAATTGCAAAATTCCAGAGCGTTAAATTTTCCACTGTTCCAGATAGAGTAAGCTTTCCTCCACAAGGGAAATTATTCCAGTAGCAAAATGAATTGCAAGCAAGCTCAAGGCTTGCCTCGTTTGCCTTAGATTTTAAAACCAAGCAAAATTCATTTGATGTGATAGGACTTATTGTTTCAATATTGCAGGTTTCATTAGCGTTCACCTTACTTAACTGTTTTGAGTTGATGTATAATTGTATTTTATTTTTTCTGGGTGTTAACCATTTTCCACTAGCGTAATTATTAATCATAAGCACACTATCTTGTACTTCAAAAGCAATATCTCCAATCATTTCCTCATTAGCAATAATTTCAATACTATAAATAGTATCTTCATTTAAATACACATCAAAGCAATTGTTGAATTCTATTTCAGTAAAAGGACTCAACTCAGAGAAACGGGTCACTGTCTGGTTATTCTTATTGCAAGAAAACAACAAGAAAGAAATGATCAAAGAGAATATAAAACCAAATTTCATAGCTAAAATTTATAACCAATTCCCAATTCTGAGTAATCTAAAATTTGTAAATGCGTTTTCATAGCCAGGCGAATTGAAATAGAATTTGAAATCATATACTTAAGTATTAACCTGTTATACATAATGTTATTGCCTACATGATCAGTTAATATTAAATAGATTCCTTCTTGAAGTATAACACTCCATCGATTGTATACAAATGTCTGAGATAGGTGAATTCCCGATTGGAAACTATATTCATCCTTATATTCTTTCTCTTCCTTTAGTAATTGTGATTCAACGGAAGAATCATAAAACAGATCAACACCTACCCCAAAATAAAAAGCATAGAACAGTTCCCTATTCATTTCAAGCGAAAGAGATGAGGTTAAAAAATACTTAGTTGTAAAAGCCCCGTCATGTTT
>CAYWBC010000176.1:0-5226 GCA_964456285.1 uncultured Bacteroidales bacterium | reverse complement strand
TTGGCTCCCTTACCTATCAGGGTCAAGCCACAGAAATTCTCCAGGATCCTGTTGAAATTACAGGAACCGTATCGGATGCTAGTACAGGTGAACCTTTGCCTGGTGTTACGGTGACTATAAAAGGTTCAACTACTGGTACAATAACCAATATTGACGGTTTTTATACTATAACAGCATCCAGTTCTTCTGTCCTTCAATTTAGCTATGTTGGCTATCTCACGGAGGAAATTACTATCAATGAAAGTACAACCATTGATGTATCTCTTGTTGTTGATATTATTGGCCTGGATGAAGTAGTTGTAACAGGCTATGGTGTGCAAAAAAAGAGTGACATTACCGGATCAATATCATCGGTGAGTGGTGAAGAACTGAATAAAGTCCCTACCCCAACTGTAGATCAGGCTTTACAGGGATTAGCTGCCGGTGTAAATGTTATACCTGTATCAGGCAGACCAGGTGATGAGGCTGTTATCCAGATCAGGGGTATTAGTTCTATCAATGGAGTAGAACCTCTGGTTATTATAGATGGAATAGTTGGAAATCTTTCTGACATTGTTCCCTCCGAAATTGAAAGTATTGAAGTATTGAAAGATGCTTCTTCTGCAGCAATTTATGGTGATTCCGGAGGTAATGGAGTTATTATTATTACGACAAAATCAGGCAGGTCTGGAAAGATAACAACTAATTTCAATATGTATATGGGTTTTGAGAAACCTGTTTCCAAACTTGAACTGATGAATTCTGAACAGTGGCTCCAAATGGCCAATGAAGAGCAAGTCGGTAATGTAGCCATTTCATCCAGACCTGATACTTTAGGCAATTACGATTGGCAAGATATTATGTTTAATCCCGCTTTTGTCCAGAATTACGACCTGTCTACTTCAGGCGGAAATGATGTATCTACATACCTTGTAAATACATCTTATACCAATCAACCTGGTATCATTCAGTCAAGTAAGTTTGAAAGGCTTTCATTGCGTGTCAACTCTGAACATAAGCTTACTAAGCGTATAACTTTCGATGAAAAAATAAGTTACATCAACCGAAGAACTCATGGTCTGCCCGATTGGCAATGGAATTCATATTATGATGGTCCAACCAGAGAAGGATTAATGATGGTACCCTGGGTTCCTCCTTACAACACAGTAGATGAAAACGGAGATGTTGACAGTACATATGGATATTCCAAATGGGGAAATTCCAGGTTTAACCGGTCAAATCCAATCGCCGCACTTGATATGATTAACAGAATACAAAAAGTGAATAACTTCAGTGCGAACCTTGGAATTAAGATAGACATTATTAAAGGATTGAGTTTCACCAGCCGCTTTGCCGGAGCATTAGGTTTCTGGGATAACAAGGAGTATCAGGATGCTTACAATAATACTGTTTACGATAAACGAGAACTAAATGAAGTTAAAATTATTGCGGATTATGGGCGAACTTTAAGCTATACTGCACAACAACTTTTAGAATACAATTTTTCTATTGCTAATAGTCATAATATAAGCCTGTTAGCAGGTATGGAAGCAAAACGCGACTGGGAATATGATTACAGCGGTCAACGAAACATGCCCACAAACCTTCCTGATAACCTTCAGTATTTTACACTATCAACAGACCTTGAAGGAGACAATCAGATCATTGAAGGCAATGCTATAGAAGTTCGGGGTATGGCTTATTTGGGACGATTAAACTATAACTATAAAGAGAAATACCTTCTTACTGCTAATCTTAGATATAGTGGAAGAAGTAGTTTTGGCCCTGACAAACGATTCGGACTTTTCCCTTCCATTTCTTTAGGTTGGAAATTCTCTGAAGAAGGTTTTATGCAAAATCAGAATTTAATAAGTTTTGGCAAACTTAGGATTGGTTATGGAGAAACCGGAAGTTATGCCAGAACGGGCTATCCATATCTTAGTATCGTAAGATCTCCTATTACGTTTGCCTATCCTATGAATAATACCTCTTCTTCATCGGGAGCTGCTCCTGTTCAGATTGCTAACCCTGAAATACACTGGGAAACCATTCATATGACGAATGTTGGAGTAGATCTGACATTTTTCGAAAACCGCCTAAGTTTAACAGCGGAGTATTACAAAAAAGTAAACGAAGATATGCTTATGCTCAGGGATGTACCCTATTATATTGGTACTTTCTCTCTTGGCAGTCAATATGACCTAGATGAAACATCTCCTGAAGTTAACATTGGAAGTATCAGCAATTCAGGTTTTGAATTTACTGTTGGTTACAAAGATAATATTGGGGACTTCAGATATGATGTTAATCTGAATATTGCAACACTCAAAAATAAAGTTATCAGCCTTGCTACAGACTCTATCTATGGCGGAGCGGTTGAATATCTCACAAATTTCTGCCTGACGCGTGTTGGAAACTCGGTTTCAGAATACTTTGGTCTCATGACTGATGGTATTTACAGACGTGAAGATTGTGCTGTTGATGCAAACGGTGACTATATCTTTGACGAAGATGGCAATTACACCGTGATTAATCAGCCTTCTTATATTAATGGTGCTGGTGAAACAGTTTATGCAAATCCCGAGGCTCAACCAGGAGATGTTCGATTTGTTGATGCAAATGGTGATGGTCAGATTGATGATGATGATATAGTATCTCTTGGAAGTCCTATACCAAAAGTGATATTTGGTTTCTCCATCGACCTTGAATACAAAGGAATTGATCTTGGAGCTCATTTTACTGGAACCATTGGCAATAAAATATTCAATGGCACCAAACAATATCTCTACCGATCCCGTGACCTGAACAACCGGGCTGCTGGTTATGCAAACCGATATGTAGATCAGGATATCTATAAAGAGGATCCAATATCAGGTGAATTGACCCTCGTTACTCCTGCCAACATCAATACCTCACTGCCTAGTAGTAATTTTGATAATTGGACAGAGCCCTGCGATTTTTATGTTGAAAATGGCTCTTACCTGCGGTTACGTACCCTGACTCTTGGTTACACCTTGCCAAGTTCTTTCTCAAAACGTTTTAATATTGAACGGTTTCGGGTTTACGTAGGAGCAAGAAATCTGTTCACAATAACCTCATATACAGGCATTAACCCGGAGGTAGGCTCGGAACGTGATGAGGAAGCTAATGACTCCGGTATTCTACATATGGGTGTTGATGCAAGTATTTACCCGGTAACTAAAATGTTTCTCTGGGGTGTAAACCTTACTTTTTAAGCATAATTTTATCTTAAAATTATTTCAAAATGAAAAAAATAAATAAAAGAATATACAGTTTGTGTTTTATCGCTCTCGTAGGTTTGATAACCTACTCATGTAGCGAGGAATATCTTGAATTTGAACCTGTGGCTGCAGAAGGCAGCTCATCTTTCTATATTCGTATGGAACAGGGTGACCAGGCAGTAAATGCTGCATACTCAACCCTTGTTACCCGAACAGCATGGGATAGGGATATCCTTCTATACCTGGGGGAAGTTCCCTCCAATGATGCTGAAGCAGGCGGAGACTTTGAAAATGAAGTTCCTTCTGTTGAAGAGTTAAATAATTTTTCTTTTACACCGGTCAATGGTACGCTTGAGAGCACCTACGGAGTATTGTTTCGTGGTATACATTTCAGCAACATTGCAATTGAAAATATCCCTAATATTCTGGAGAATGACCCCAATGCAGATGAAGACATTCTTAATCTTCGTATTGCAGAATGTAAATTTCTCAGAGCTTTAAACTATATGTATTTAATCAATATTTTTGGACAGGTACCGCTGGTTGATCATGTGCTTGCACCAAGTGAATACATAATAGACAAGGCTAGTTTACAAGATTTATTTGATCTGATTGAACAAGATCTTCTGGAAGTCATTCCTGTATTGCCTGAGAAAAGTGAACTTGATCCAGAAAATATCGGTAGAGCAACAAAGGGAGCAGCAAAAGCTTTGTTGGCCCGAAGCTATCTGTTTGAATCATCTTATGCAACTCACTGGCCAGGCGATAGCCGGTTTGAAGGATTGAATGAACGCTGGCAGGACGTCCTGGATGTTTGTGAAGATATCATAGGTAGCGATCAATATCAGCTTGTTGGTTATGACGGAACTACATATGAGACATGGTGGGGCCCTCAAACTAATGGTTACAGATATTTATTTACAGTCGAAGGAGAAAACAATGAGGAATCCATTTTTGAGATCCAGTATTTAAATGATGGCTTAGATTATACCTCTACTCGTGCCGGATCTCTTGTGCAGTGGACTTCTGCACGTTATCGGAATTTAGCTGACGGCAGTGAAAGTCTTACAGGATATTGGGGACTTGGATGGCCAACCGAGGATCATGTTGCCGAGTATGAAGCAGGAGATGTGCGTTTTGAAACCAATGTTGCTGCACCAGGCGATTCCATTGAGATATCAGGAGGCCAGCGCTTTCCAATCAATTTTGAACATTCAGCAACCGGTTACTATTTAAGAAAATATGAACTTTCTGCAGAACAATTTGCTGATGCATCAGGTCATTCATGGCAAAAATCTCCTTTTAATATAAAACTTCTCCGGTATGGCGATGTTATACTTATGGCCGCTGAAGCAGCAATTATGTTATCAGACAATACCAAAGCTTCTGACTATATTAATAGAATACGTACTCGTGCCCGAGTATGCGGAGGCGGTGCTGTGCCGGCTGATTTAACAGGAACAATCACTCTTGAGCAACTCATATCTGAACGCAGAATTGAATTGGCATTCGAAGGAAGACGCTATTTTGATATGGTTCGATGGAATATAGCGGTTGACGAGATGGATAATACAGCTACACCCGAGGGAGTTCCAATTTCATATTCATCACCTAAAAATGACTTTATGCCTTTACCACAGCGTGAAATAACCGTAAGCCAGGGTGGTCTTACTCAACATGAGGGCTGGTAATATTTTATAAAACATAAGCCAGGATAATGGTAGAAATACCAATTCCGGATTATTTTAAATAGCAGAAGTCTGAAAATCAGCCTTCTGCTTTTTTTTGTATTAAATAATGATCCCAAATATGCAAAAGATAATGTAGTAGCAGGTTATATTTCCCCTCTAAACCTTAGCGGGCTGTGCTGGAATCTCAATTAAAATGAACATATTGACATGCAAAGCGATAACCTGGCATCCAGACCTAAAAAACAGCCTATTCCAATTCATTCATTCAGCATGATGTCGTAAATTCACAGAATAAATTCAATCAAACCTTATAA
>CAYWBC010000175.1:3148-5382 GCA_964456285.1 uncultured Bacteroidales bacterium | reverse complement strand
CAGTTGGCTAGAGCGTTTGGCTGGCAGCCAAGAGGTCAGGGGTTCGACTCCCCTAACCTCCACAAAAGTTCGTAAAAATGCGGACTTTTTTTATTATGCAGTATTACGTTTACATTATTAAGTCTGAGACTAATTCTCAATTTTACATTGGCCAGACCCAGAACATTGATCAGCGTCTTGAATTCCATAATACCGGAAGATCTAAATACACAAAAAATCTTGGCCCCTGGACTCTTTTTGCAGCAAAGGCTTGTGATACAAGATCCGATGCCATCAAATGGGAAAGAAAATTAAAGAATCTCAGATCAAGAAGGCTGCTGATGGAATTTCTCCAAAAGAATGGTTTCAAATTGCATTAGCTCAGTTGGTCCCGAATTTGTTCAAAGCTCTGCTTTGATTACAAATTCGAGGATCCTCGAAAATAATGCGAATTCTAAATTCGCTTATTTTCGGGACTAGAGCGTTTGGCTGGCAGCCAAGAGGTCAGGGGTTCGACTCCGATATGCTCCACCAAGATTATCAAGGGTTTCAGAGATACAACTTCTGGAACCCTTTCTTTTTTGCCAGTTTTTTGCCAGAATGGTATCCCTCATAGCGTCCGTTTTTATATTGAAGCATGTTTCTTTATAAGACCAATAATCTCATTCCTTTTGGTTCTTGAAATAGGAATAATAGACCCATCATTCATTGTGATATATCCCCCATCACTCTTTTGGTAAGACTTAATGTGATCAGAATTGACTAAATGAGATTGATGAACTCGTATAAACCCATAATCCACTAACAACTCCTCAAATTCTTTCAAAGTTTTTGATACAGTCATTTTCTCTTCGTTTTCAAGGAGGAAATGAGTATAGTTATCATCAGATTCACATCTGATTATATTGGAAATTTCAACGAAATCGACTCTTTGTTGGCTAGCTAGTCCAATCTTCGTTGGTTTACTATTATTAAAGAACTTTGTCAGCTGTCTCAACCGATTATTCTCCAGTTTCTGATTAATACGGCCTGAAACATTCTCCACAGCATTAGTTAACTCAACAATATCTATCGGTTTTAACAAATAATCAACGGCACAGAATTTTATTGCTTTAATGGCATATTCGTTAAATGCTGTTACAATTATTACTTCGAAATTGATTTCATTTAAGCTTTCCAGAAGTTGAAAGCCATCCTTCTTTGGCATTTTTATATCAAGAAAAACCAGGTCCGGTTTTTGGGACTTTATTAGCTTAAAAGCTGTATCAACAGAATCAGCAAATCCCACAACTTCAACATCCTCACAATACTCTTCCAAAAGAGAATTTAGATTCTCCCTGTTATATTCTTCATCATCAACAATTATTGTTCTAATTACCACTTAGTATTTTTTTGGAATTATCAATTTTACAGTCGTACCTTTCCTTTCTTGGATATCAACTGGACTTTCAATACTTAGATCAATCTTCTCTGAATTTTGAGAATTCAATAAGTCTATTCGTTCCCGGCTGCTGTTTAATCCAAATCCGTTATTTGTATCAGTCGGGAATCCCTTCCCATTGTCTGTGATTCCAATATAGATTTTATCCTCCCCCCTTGCATCAACAAAAATACTCAATTCACCCTTTGTTCCTAATTCAGCCATACAGTGGACTATAGCATTTTCAACAAATGGCTGAATAATCATACTTGGGATCTCAGTACTGTAAAGATCTAGTGACTTATCAATATCCATGTTGAAATTAAAACCATATCTCAACTGTTCAAGTTCGACATATGTCGTATTGAAATCTAATTCTTCCTTCAGGGTTGTACTTTCTTTCTCAGATAGCTCAATAATTTTTCTCATTAATTGTGCGAATTTGCTAAGGTGCAGATTCGCTGTTTTTGCATCACTTCTATTAATGAAATTCTGAATTGAATTGAGAGAGTTAAATAAAAAATGCGGGTTCAATTGGGATCGAAGGGCCTTTAATTCACTATGCAATTGTCTTTGGATCAATTCCTGCCTCCTTTGCCTGAGTTTGGAAATAAGCAATAGAATAATCACTAGTGAAATCAGAACGGAAAGGAATACAACAATACCAATGAAATGCCTTTCCGCAGCGCTTTTTAATCGTGTTAGAATAGTATACCTTTCTAATATCAATGGAGATATGTCTTCTTCGGGAATATATAGATCGCCAACACAATTATCTATCATTCCATCTTTACCGACAATGAAGACATATCTTGGATTCCTTAAAAACTTATAA
>CAYWBC010000175.1:0-3138 GCA_964456285.1 uncultured Bacteroidales bacterium | reverse complement strand
TTCTGTGAATTCGAGTCTTCACTAACGTAATAATCAATGTATTTGGCTAATGAACTCGATTCCCGATATTGAAGATCTAGGGCAACCATGACTAAATCCTTACCAAACCTCTTATGAAGTGATTCGATTCGTTCCATTTTCTGCTCATACTGTCGGATATTCAGCCAGGCCTGACCTGACGCAATTATTACCACTTTACCTCGGAGATCAGATAAGTCCTTATTTCTACCTTTTGAATCAACCAGTTCTATATCCGGGGCCAATTGACCATTTGAAACAGGGAGGTGTTTTGTATACAGCTTGGTTAATCTGAATGATTCTGGAGTATCCGGAAATCTTTCTACAAACTTCAAATATTGAGATTTCTCGTTGTTAAAGAAGTGTGGAGTTTCCATCAAAAAAGTCAGTCTTTCATATAAAAACGTTTTTAGTATTTCCTCATCAAAAACTGCCTTTGCAAGCCAATAGCTTTTTTCGCCTTGTTGATATGGAATATCCTTCCCAGTTATGATTCGATTCAGATATTCAAGATAAAAATCCAGATAGCCCCTGAATACCCTGGAATTGAGGTATTCCATTCTCAAAGTCAGGTTATCCATATAGCTATAATGCTCACGAGCTATTGCCCGCTTTTCATCAATATTAATCTCCGAACCATACAGGGAAGCTCGAATCAAGACATGCTTCATTGCCAAGTTTTCAAATCGGATATCCGTCTTTAACAGGGAATAATAACCATCTGATAGAGAATCTTTCGCTTCATTCAAGCTATATAGATCATATTTCATTCTTAAATCCTCATTACTTAATCCCTCCTCTAATGGAAGCTTAAAACTCTTTTTATATGGATCAAAGAGATTCTTCGATCGTAGAAGATTATTGTTGGCCCCTCCCAAGCCCGAAAAGTTTACAGATATACGGCCAAATTGATCCAACTTATCATAATTGATAACAACATGTATGCTATCTCCCGGCTCGACAACAAACCTCAAACCACTGAACAATATTCTCCCTACATATTCACTTCCATTGAAGCCCTCTGGAACATTGGACGATCTCCAATTTCTCGTTTTTTCATATGATGTAGAATCTATATCCTGGAAGAAATTTACAATGATATTACCATACGTGATTTGGTTTAAATCGAGCCTATTCTTGAAACTATAATCAACAGTGTCAATTTTTTGTTGCTCGAATTCTTGATATGTTATCGGCCATTCTTTTTGAAGTATAATTGAATATGGTCTCAAGGGGTAGACACTATCCTGCTCGAATATAATTCTTCCGCTTATTACTGCCGATCCTTCTTTATCTTGAGAAAAGACATTAATTGTACTAAATATCAGGATGAGTAGGAATGAGAATCTTATTGTTTTTTTCATATCACTAAAATAGATGCCAACCTAGTTCATAATAGCCCAAATGATCATAAACAGTTTATTTATCACCAAGTTAGAAAATCTATATGAGCAAACAACTATGTCCAAAGATGCTGATTGGTAATCTAATTCTTTGGAGTTTGTTTTCATTTACTACTAAGGGTTTCTAATAATCCCGTGAGGTTTTCATCACTAGGCCGAGGGGCGTTATCATTCACAACCTTGCCTTGTTTATCAATAATCATGTACCTTGGAATACCTGCAATATTGAATGTATCCGCTAGTTTGGAATATTCCTTGTCATCAATCAAGAAGTGTTCTCCCGATAGCTGTTTTTGAGAGATGGTGGCTTTCCAGGACTTCTCAGTGCATCTACCGGCAAGAAATACAAAGGTGATATCTTTCCCTTTCATTCGTTCCTGCAATTCTTTGGAATGTGGCATTTCAGCCATACAGGGTCCACACCAGGGAGCCCAGAAATCCACATAGATTACCTTGTTAGGAAACTTTTTCGGTAAGGCTTGAAAAACCCAATCATCCTTCGATAATCCTGATTCGTGCATTTTTAAATCCTTTGCATAAACAGGTTTAGCAATTAGTTCCTGTAGGTTGTTATATTCATTTTCTAATATTTGATTATAGTCATCTCTCCCAATAAGTGAAGGATCATATAGTGCATCATATTCATCCAAAAATTTCCAAAAGACCAGCTGGGAAAAGAATTTGGAGACAAAGAATTCCTGTTCAAAACCATTCGAGTTGTCAATGATAAACTTAATAATCATTCGGTAGGCTTCAATTTTAGCACCGGCTTTGTATAAAGTATCAAACTTGCTGAAGAATTCACTTTGATGAAACTCCATATCTATATGCATATATAGCTCTTGAAGGAAGCTTCGATATCGATGAGAACTCATCAGCTCTTCGTTATTGTGCCTTTTGTCTTTTAAGAAGTCATAGTATTCATCAGGCAACCGAAATGTGTTTCTATCCAGTTCATTATACATAGGATGTAGCCATGTGTAACGTAGCAAATCATCCATTTCCATTAAATATAGCCAGTTCTCAGCCCATTCCTGAAACTCAAAATTTGGTTTATTCTCTTTTACAAATTCATTTAAGAAGGTATTGTATATAGTTGAGCGGTTCTTCAAATATTCCGAATACGCAGAATGGTCAAGGTTTTTTTGGGCGTCTCTTAGTTCTGTAAAATCATCGTATGTTCCGAAACTGCTATAAAATTCCCGGGTAAAATCCTGATAATTATCTTGAAATCTTTGGTTAGGAGAGTTGATCTTGATGTAATTGGACTCATATCCTCTGATCTTAGTAGTGTCTGATAACAACCTGGCATCAATTGTTAAATATATACTGTCACCGGGATAAGAATAAACAGAGAACATTTCCTTAAATCTGACCATTATGCCTTTGGGATACAACTGCTCAAACACAATATGGAAAGTTCCGTCTTGCTCGATGAATTCACTGTAAGTGTTCCACTCACTAATAAAGGGCATATAGTTGATTAGTTCTAATGCAGGCAGATCATGAGGATTTTCGAAATTGGTGATTACACCTGCAATTATTGTTTTTTGCATTGGATTGGCATAAGTAGTGTGTGAAACTCCAATGTAAAAAACGGATGCCAATATGGCGAAAAAGTGAAATTTTAAGAATATCGGTTTCTTCATGATTTCATGTTGGTATGTGCATTGATCTATTTAATACGATAAAAGTCAGGATTTTAGATATTAAATTA
>CAYWBC010000174.1:0-5423 GCA_964456285.1 uncultured Bacteroidales bacterium | reverse complement strand
ACAACAAGAGCAACTATGAGAATACTTACCATGTGCCAGGTTATGCTTATTCACCAGATTTTTCGTTGCTTTTTAGAGAATATTTATCTAAGGGAGAAATCCATCCTGATTTTAAAAATCAGCTTTATTGGAATCCGAATTTTACATTAAGTAATGATGAAAAGGCTGAAATTGAATTTATGACATCTGATGAGTTGGGTGAATATATAATTGAGATTACTGGATATACAGAAAATGGAACCCGGATACAACATCAGGAAACATTTTTTATTGTGCAATAAATGGTTTATTATTTATGAAGAGATTTGTGTTGTATTTGATTTTTCTGCTTCTTTCCTTGAGTATCAAATCTCAGGAGGCACTTCTTGTCTCGGAGTTATATCCAGAACTCAGGTATCATGATTTAAAAGGGGAAGTCTTTTTTTCTGACTACAGACAGGTGAAAGGATCACCTTACCTTTATGATGATTGGATGATTGGAGATATCTTTCTTGATAATGGTAAAGAAATAAAAAATGTGATGATTAAGTTTGATGTGTTTGTACATAGGGTCCTGGTGTACCATGAATATTTGAAACGGGTTGTTCTCATTGAAAAGCAGCATACTTCTGAATTTATTCTTCGGGTGGGGGAAGATGAAAAGAAATACCGAAAAATTATGAATGTAAATTCCAAATCAAAAGTTCTTGACGGCTGTTATTTTGAAGTACTATCTGAAGGCGAAATATCTCTGTTCAAAATGAATTATCGGGATATTTATCCAATTAATAACGCAAACGCAATTTATATAGAAGAGTTTAGTAATGAAGAAGCTTACATGGTTTATGTAAACAATGATTATAAGCAAATTAGATTAAGTAAATCCTATTTTTTTCATAATTATCCCGAATACAAAGATCAGATAAGAAAATTCATCAGAAAAAATAAATTGAAAGTTCGCAAAGAGAAAGATTTTGTGAAGGCTATTAATTACCTTAATGAGATTATGCGATTATTAAAAAAAGAATAATTCATTTTCAAAATTCATTCTGTATCGAATATTTTCTGAAATAGATATCTTTGTGCGCTGAATTAAGATCCTATTTAATGAATCACATTCGCAACTTTTGTATAATTGCGCACATTGATCATGGGAAAAGTACACTGGCCGACAGGCTTCTGCTTGCCACAAAAACTCTATTAGAAAGAGATTTTCAGGATCAAGTGCTTGACAACATGGATCTTGAACGTGAAAGAGGCATTACCATAAAAAGCCATGCCATTCAGATGGAGCACGAGTTTGAAGGGAAAAATTACCTCTTGAACCTGATAGACACTCCCGGACATGTTGATTTTTCATACGAAGTATCTCGTTCAATAGCTGCCTGTGAAGGCGCCCTTCTTATTGTTGATGCTACCCAGGGAATTCAGGCTCAGACAATTTCGAATCTCTACCTGGCTATAGAGCACGATCTTGAGATAATCCCGGTGATGAATAAAATGGACATGCCCAGCGCCATGCCGGAAGAAGTAAAAGATCAGATTGTTGATCTTATAGGTTGTAAAAGTGAAGATATTATTGAAGCCAGTGGTAAAACAGGGCTGGGTGTAGATCGGATTCTTTATGAAATTATTACTAAAATTCCACCTCCTGTAGGTGATCCCGACGCCCCTCTTCAAGCTTTAATTTTTGATTCGGTATATAATTCATACAGAGGAATTTTTGCCTACTTTAAAGTCCTAAACGGAACCATAAGGGCCGGAGATTTTGTAAAATTTGTGGCTACAGAGAAGGAGTATTATGCAGATGAAGTCGGGGTTTTAAAAATGAAGCCTGAGCCTCGTAAATTACTTAGTGCCGGCGATGTTGGATATATAATCTCCGGAATAAAAACCTCAATTGAAGTAAAAGTTGGTGATACAATAACTCACGTAGATAATCCCTGCAACAAAATTGTAGAAGGTTTCCAGGATGTAAAGTCCATGGTTTTTGCAGGTATCTATCCTGTAGATGCCGACGATTATGAAGAGCTTCGTTCTTCTATGGAAAAACTACAACTAAATGACGCTGCGCTTATTTTTGAACCTGAATCTTCAGCAGCCCTTGGTTTTGGATTTCGCTGTGGGTTTTTGGGACTTCTTCATATGGAAATTATTCAGGAACGACTTGATCGGGAGTTTGATATGGATGTGATTACTACCGTGCCCAATGTATCCTTCAAGGCCTATACCACAAAAGGCGATGTGATCGACGTTCATAATCCTTCTGGTATGCCGGGCCCGAATGTTCTTGATTATGTGGAAGAGCCATACATTGATGCTCAGATTATTTCCAAATCGGAATATGTAGGTTCAATAATGAAGTTGTGCATTGATAAGAGGGGAACACTTAAAAATCAGGTGTATTTAACAAGCGATAGGGTTGAAATAACATTTGATCTGCCGCTTTCCGAAATTGTGTTTGATTTTTATGATAAGCTGAAGAGCATCTCAAAAGGTTATGCTTCATTTGACTATCATCAGACCGACTATCGTCCTGCTCAACTTGTTCGACTGGATATATTGCTCAATGGAGAAATGGTAGATGCACTTTCAGCCTTGATTCACAAAGATCATGCATATTCATTTGGCAGGAGAATCTGTGAGAAGCTGAAAGAACTGATACCTCGTCAACAATTTGATATTGCCATTCAGGGAGCAATAGGCTCAAAGATAATTTCTCGGGAAACAGTTAAAGCTGTTAGGAAGGATGTTACAGCAAAATGTTATGGTGGTGACATAACCCGAAAACGTAAATTGCTTGAAAAGCAAAAAAAGGGAAAGAAACGAATGAGACAAGTTGGAAATGTTGAAGTTCCGCAATCAGCATTTTTGGCAGTTCTGAAACTTGACTAGAAATCACTTTTTTATTTGGAAAGAGTAAAAGTATGAACTTATCAATTTTCATTTCACATCTTATCGCATTGCTGAAGCGTTTGGCTCTAGTGATTGTTTTGTTCACTGTTACAAGGCTATTGTTTTTACTTTTCTCACTTACCTTTTACAGACCATTTGAATACGAACAAGTATTCAGAGCATTCTTTTATGGTATCAGATTCGATTTCATTGCGATTTTCTATTTAAATATTTTGTTTATTCTATTTCATTTGTTTGCAATGAAATTTACAGGAAGGCAGTTCTTCCAAATCTTTTTGAAATACTTGTTTGTTGTAGTAAATACGATTGCACTGCTTGGCAATTATATTGATATTGGATTTTTTGAATTCAGTGGAAAACGAAGTGGATGGGATTTAATTGTTATGCTTTTTGGCAGTTCAGACACACTCGCTCTTCTTCCTGATTATATTATCAATTACTGGTATATTGCTTTGATGTGGATTGCATCAATTATTATTCTTATTCGTTTATATCCTGCACTGAGAATGAAAGAGTATAAGGGATTTTCATCACCAATTGTTAATGTAATCATAAGCCCTGTGCTTGCAATTTTAATTTTTGGATCAGCATTTATTTATGCAAGAGGAATAGAAGCAAAACCTATAAGAATTATCTCGGCCAATAATTATGTTAAGCCAAAGTATATTCCATTATTGTTTAATACACCATTTAAAATCCTGAATACAATCAATCAGTATTCTGAAACTATTCCTGAGTATTATTTATTGAATCAGTTATCTGGCATATTCAGTCCGGTTCACAAATTGCATGATCCGGGTAAATTTCAGGCTAAAAATGTATTCATCATCATACTTGAAAGCTTTGGTGAAAACTATACTGAGGCATTATTTGAAAATGGTGAAAGCTGTGCTCCTTTCTTCAAATCTTTTCAAGAGAAAGGTTTGAATTGCACAAATGCCTATGCGAATGCCATAAATTCGATTGGTGCATTGCCAACAATTACCGGAGGATTTCCTTCTTTCATTGAAAAAACAGCCTTTGTCAGTTCTGCTTATTCAACGAATATCTTAAGGGGATTGGGTGAGATTCTGAAAGAGGAGGGATACCAGACAGCTTTCTTTCATGGAGGGTTAAATGGAACAATGGGATTTGATAAGTATTGCCAAATGGCAGGTATTGAGCATTATTATGGAAGAACTGAATTTGATAATGATGAGTATTTTGACGGAGCATGGGGTATTTATGATGAAGAGTTTTTGCAATTTACAGCAGAAAAGCTGGATGAATTTGAGGAACCATTTTTTACTGTTTTGTTCACATTATCATCACATGATCCTTATACAATTCCGAAGAAATATAAAGACGATTTTTTCCCAGATGGAAATAAAGTTCTTAGGAGTGTAGCGTATACAGATTACGCATTGAAGAAATTTTTTGAAACAGCACAGGATATGGATTGGTTTGAAAATACACTTTTCATTCTTTGTCCGGATCATATTTCGTCTTTTTCAAATGAAAAAACTGACTATATTCAGAATCGAATTCCAATAGTATATTACTGCAAAGCAGATACTTTAATGAAAGGTGAATACAAAGCCGTTACTCAGCAATTGGATATTTTCCCATCTGTCTTAGATTATTTGAAATATTCAAAATCATTCATGGCTTTCGGGAAAAGTATTTTTCGCAAGGAGTATAAATTTGTAGTTAGCAAATCAGGGGTAAATTTCCAACTTATAGATTCTGCAATATACCTTGATTTCGATGGTGAAAAATCTATTCGGGCTCAGTACCACATAAATGATTCATTGTATGGGAATGCATTGCCTGATAGCAATTTTTATTTCCCACTTGAAAATATTTCCAAAGCCTTCTTGCAGAACTATTATTATAGACTGAACAAAAACTTGCTTGCCGACACTCTATTATTAGATTCCAGGGGAAATAATAAATAGAAACCGGAGAATTCTATTTTATTTAATAGGTATTATAGTTACAACTTGATTTGATCCCTTTATTCCATTACTTTTGAAATTATTAATCCAATAAATTCAACACTATGAATCGCTTAGTAGTAATTGCAGCCTTATTATTATATTTTCTTTCAGTAAATTGCTTTGCTCAGGAAGAAGAGGCAAAACAAATTCAACTTACATCAGCCGATGTGAGTAAATTTGTACAATCATTTCCACAGATAATTGAGGAGTTCAAAAAATTAGATATTAAATATGACGCAGAGAATTATGAATTCAACGTATCTGAGACTTCAGATATTATTAATGAGATAAATGCTATAGTGAGAAAACACGGATACAAAGACTATAGTGATTTTTACACTAAAGCCGGGACCATTTCAATGACCTATGCTGCCATTAAGATGGAAAAGGAGGGTGTAAATGTGCAACCAGAAATTCAACAAGCTATAAAAGAAATTAAAGAAAACCAATACTATACTGCAGAACAAAAAGAACAAATGATAGCCATGTTAGAACAAAATTCTCAAATGTTGGATACAATGAGTAAGGATATGGCTGATGAGAAAAACC
>CAYWBC010000173.1:2836-5681 GCA_964456285.1 uncultured Bacteroidales bacterium | reverse complement strand
TATTTAAATAAAAAATCAATAAAAAGAAAAAACAAAACAAAAAATAAGACTGCACTCACCAAAATAAACCAACATTTTTTCATAAAAAATCCGTCTAAAAACCAATATAACAAGGAATCAAAACAAATTACAAACCAGAACATCTAAAAAAACACATGGAATGAAGCTCAAACAGCTGCAAGTGCTTCTTTGCCTAATACCTGTCCAACAATAATGCTATCAACGATATTATAAGATTGCTGAAAAATATTTCCCAAAAGCATTGGAGCTGCAAATTTGAGAATATTTTTACCAACATGTCCTGTTGTTAAATCTTTCACAAAGTGTTAGTTATTGTGTATTTCTTTTGATATACAGCCTACTGTTTAAGAAAATACCGTTCTTCATCATGCCAATTAAGAAAACATGCATTAATTTCATAAAAAATTAGGATCTAACCGATTTAAATTTATTTGCAGAGCAGAATGCTTTCTTCTTAAGAAACGCAAAGGTGCGTAATTTGTTGAAGTCTGCAAAATAATTTTGAGATGATATATAAAGCATTGTTACAATAAAAAAATTGAGTTTTATGGCTTTAAACATTCATGATTCTTCGAAAACAAAGATCATTGCTACAATTGGACCTGCAAGCTCATCGGAAAACGAGCTACGTGAACTAATTGTTGCTGGTATTGATATGTGCAGGCTTAATTTTTCACATGGCAATTACAATCATCATGGAGAGGTAATTCAGCGAATTCGTAAATTGAATGATGAACTGGGAACACATATTGCTATTCTCGCCGACTTGCAGGGACCAAAAATCAGGTTAGGAGAGATGGAAGATGAAGGAATAGTCATTGATGATGGTGAGAAAATCATTTTTACAACTGAAGATATAAAGGGGAATAAGAATAAAATTCATATCGGCTACAATGATTTGCCAAAAGATGTGAAACCTGGAGATTCTGTACTTGTGGATGACGGAAAATTAAAGTTTGAAGTTGAATCCACTGATTACAAATCAGAAATTGTTGCAAAAACAATTCATGGTGGGCCCTTGTTTTCCAGAAAAGGTGTTAATCTGCCTGACACGAAAATAACTATTCCCAGTTTGACTGATAAAGATATTGAGGACGTACATTTTATTCTTGATCATGATTTGGACTGGATTGCCTTATCCTTTGTTAGATGGGCAAAGGACATTAAGGCTTTAAAAGAAATAGTAGCCAGGCGAAAGAAAAAAGCCATGGTGATAGCAAAAATCGAAAAGCCTGAAGCACTTGTAGATCTTGAAGCAATAATTGAAGAATCGGATGCTGTTATGGTTGCCCGTGGAGATCTTGGTGTGGAGGTATCCTTTGATAAAGTCCCTTATATTCAAAAGCAGATAGTACAAAAATGTATTCGAAAATCTACTCCGGTTATTATTGCCACGCAAATGCTTGAAAGTATGATTACAAATTTCAGGCCCACTCGTGCCGAAGCAAATGATGTTGCCAATGCGGTTTTTGATTGTGCTGATACAGTGATGTTAAGCGGAGAAACTTCGATAGGCAAATTTCCGGTAGAGGCTATTAAGAACATGCAATCCATTATCGATTATGCTGAAGAAACTGAATTTGTATTGAAACATGAACATCTGCCGGAAATTGAATCCTCAACCTATGTTCCTGATTCTGTTTGCTTCAATGCTTCCAAAATGGCTGATCAATCGGGAGCAAAAGCCATCATTGCTTTTGCTGCAATACCTGAAACTGCTTTTCGCCTTTCTAGTAATCGGCCAAAAGCCCCTGTATATGTGTTTACATCTGATCAAAAACTGATCCGTCAGTTGTCTATAATCTGGGGAGTAAGGGCATTCTATATGAACCATGATTCTGATGCATCAAATGCTGTATCGATTTCTCTTGAAACTTTAAAACAAAAAGGATTAATTGCATCCGGAGATATTGTATTGCATGTAAGCAGTATTCCAATTTTTGATAAAGCCGGTGTGGATACAATTAAACTTAGTTATGTCGGATAATACAATTCGGTTGGCTGAGAAGAAGTGGAAAAGCGAAATCATTCAGTATGTTTCAAAATTACACATCGGTCAATGGCTCCCATCTCACGACATTGATCATCATTGCAGGGTTTGGAAAAATGCTTGTGAATTGAGTTCGGAAACCGTATATCCATCTCAGGATGAATACTTTTACGAAAAATTATTACTTGCTGTATTTTTTCATGACACAGGATTATTGAAAGATAGGGGAGAAAATCATGGGAGATTAAGCAGAGAGTTTTGTGAAGACTTTTTGTCTCAAAATGAGGAATACATTCATTTTGATACAGGTGATTTGTTGGATGCCATAGAATATCATGATGATAAGACATATGGAAATAATTTGCATACAAGCTCAAATAACATATACTTGCTCCTTACAATTGCAGATGATCTTGATGCCCTTGGTGCCATTGGAACCTACAGGTATGTTGAGATATATTCATTAAGAAAACTGCAAACAGAAACAATACCTACGCTAATTTTAAACAATCTAAATCAGCGGTATGATTATTTCAAAGCAAGCAAATATGCATCTGAAATGAATCAGACAAAATACAGAGCAAAGTACAATACTATTATCTCACTGTTAATTGATGACTCATTTTCTGAAGATCCTCTTACCTTGATACGGTGGATAAACGATGAAATTATTATACCTCAGAAAGATCCGTTTCAATATATTTGGAGTATAAATACTGAGGGTCTCACAAACAAACGCATCAGGAGTTTTATCTCAGAATTTTCCTTAGAACATACAGACAGCTAGCTTCCAACTTATAACTTCCAACTTATGACTTATAACTTATGACTTAT
>CAYWBC010000173.1:0-2736 GCA_964456285.1 uncultured Bacteroidales bacterium | reverse complement strand
ACTTATGACTTATAACTTATGACTTCCAACTACTTCACCTGAAAATCCAATAATTTTTCATCTTCTATAAATCCTTCCAGGTGATCACCTACCTTAACCGGTCCAACACCAACCGGAGTTCCGGTAAATATCAGATCGCCCATTTTTAGTGTATTAAATTGAGAAACATATTCAATAATATGATCAATTTTGAAAAGCATTTCTGCCGTGTCCCCATTTTGTACTTTTTTCCCATTGATATCCAGGGAAAACTTAATAGAATCCGGATTAGAAATATTCTTCAGTTTGATGAATTTTCCTAAGACTGCTGAATTGTCAAAGGATTTTGCAATTTCCCAGGGATGGCCGGCATCTTTGCATTTCTTTTGCAAATCTCTGGCAGTGAAATCAATTCCAATTGAGATTTCATCATAATATCTGTTGGCAAATTTTCGATCTATGTGTTTTCCTAACCTGTTGATTCGAATAACAATTTCAGCTTCGTGATGCATCTCGCTTGAGAAATCAGGAAGGAAAAAAGGTTTGTTGTTGAGGAGCAATGAACTATCCGGCTTCATGAAGAATACAGGCTGATCGGGAGTAGAGCTATTTAATTCTTTGATGTGCTTGCTGTAATTCCTGACAATGCATATAATTTTCATAAAGCAATTCATTTACACGTTTACAATCCATAAAACCGGGAATTTTGCAGCAATCATTGTTTTATTCTTTTGCCTTTCCAAAAGCCCCTCTTAATTTAATGCTGGTAAGTACTTTTTTAGTATACAATGGGAAATCACTCTTCATCATCCAGCCATAATATGCCGGGTCTTTTTCAAGTATTTCTTCGACTGCTTTTCCTTTGTATTTTCCAAAATTGAATCTTTCAATTCCTTTTTCATCGGCAATAATTCTTCCAACAAAGTCCACGTTATTATTGTGACTGGAGAATGCTGATAGCTTCTCGATATCATTTTCCAGATCATCATAGGTGTCAAGCTGAGCTTGTAAAATCTCATAGGTAGCCTTTGTATCTGCTTCTGCACTATGTGCATCTATCAGATCTTTCTTGCAATAAAATTTATATGCAGCACTTAGTGTGCGTTGTTCTTTTTTATGGAAGATAACCTGAACATCGATGAATTTTCTTTTTTTCAAATCGATATCTATATCGGCACGTAAAAATTCTTCTGCCAGCAGGGGAATATCAAATTTGTTTGAATTGTAGCCTGCCAGATCGCAACCTTCTATGGCTTTTAGAATTGTTTTAGCAATTTCAGAAAAGACAGGTTTGTCTTTTACATCCTCGTCAGTTATGCCGTGTATGTCTGTACTGCTTTTAGGAATAGGAACTGTTGGGTTTACAAGCATTGTATCGGACTCTTCTTTTCCGTTTGGATATATCTTGAGGTAAGAGATTTCAACGATGCGATCTGATACAACATTAATACCTGTTGTTTCAAGATCGAAAAAAACGATAGGATTTTTTAAGTTAAGTTTCATAGGATTATTTCTTATTGAAATAGATTGCTCATACTGGCATAAAAAAAGAGTTTCATTACCGAAACTCTTTCATTTCTATTATACTGATTAATTAATTGTTGATCATCATGGGCATCAACAGCATCAGTATATCCTCGTCTTCGTTATCCTTGTCAAGAGGCAATACTATTCCAGCTCTTGAAGGATCAGATAGTTCTATAACCACTTCAGTAGATTGTAGATTTTGCAAAATTTCAATAAGGAAAACGGATTTGAATCCTATCTCAAGATCATCGCCTTCGTATTGACAGGCTAAGCGTTCGTAAGCCGAAACTGAAAAATCGATATCTTGTGCCGATACTGTAAGCTGGTTTCCTGAAAGCTGCAGTTTGATCAGATTACTGGCCTGGTTAGAAAAAACTGAAACACGCTTTAGAGTATTGAATAGTTGCAAACGATCAATCATCAGCTTGTTGGGATTTTCTGTAGGTATAACAGAATTATAGCTTGGATAATTACCTTCAACAAGCCTACATACTAATTTGAAATGAGGAAGAACAAAGTGAGCATTTTTACTATCGAATTCAATGTTTATTGTTCCTTGTTCTCTGCTAAGAATATTTTTAAGAAGAGATGCTGGTTTTTTTGGCAGAATAAATGATGCAGCCTTTTCGGCTTTAGCATCACTCCTTTTGTATCTAACTAATTTGTGAGCATCAGAAGCAACAAAAGTAATCTCATCAGAAGAGAGTTCAAAAAACACCCCATTCATTACAGGTCTCAATTCATCATCTGCAGTGGCAAAAAGTGTATTTGAAAGCCCATTTAGCAGTATATCTGCTTCAATCTCAAAATTTGATTTTTCATCATCTTTTATTTGAGGCAGATGAGGAAAATCATTACCACTCTGACCGACAATCGAGAATTGTCCGTTTTCGGAACTTATTACTACTGCAAGTGTATCGGTATTCACATCAAATGTTAGCGGTTGGTCAGGAAACTCCTTTAAAGTATCAAGCATGATTCGGGCCGGGATAGCAATGCTTCCGTTATCACTGGCATTGTCAAGTTCCATGGTAGTGATAAATGTTGACTCAAGGTCGGAGGCAGTTAGTTCCAGTTTCTTACCATTAAGATTAAACAGGATATTGTCTAAAATTGGTAAAGTATTTTTAGTGCTTATCACCCTGCTAACTGCCTGGAGGTGATTTAAAAGTTCTATACTTGAAACTACAAATTTCATACTTTTATGTTTATTTAAATGGTATCATGACA
>CAYWBC010000172.1:0-5767 GCA_964456285.1 uncultured Bacteroidales bacterium | reverse complement strand
AATGCAAGTGATGTTGCAGGAGAAGGATTCTGGCAAAACGATGGGTATTAGGAATTTAATTTTATCATGTTTAAACATAAAAAAGCCCTGTTTTTCGCAGGGCTTTTTTTATAGCTATTTTTATCGGTAAGCTAATCTTCAGAAGAGTTTGTTTGCTATTAGGATTTGCATATATTTTAGAATATAAGAATTTTTTAAATCTAAACTTCCACTCGTATTATAACAAAAAACTAAAAACATCATTGACATTTTTAATAAAATCTAGCCTGAAAGATATTCATTCATAATGATAAGGTAGTGCATCACATATGTTTAAAAAAGAAGGTATAAAAAGTTTACTCATGTCATTATAGCTTCCATGCTAAATAGATCTTTTAGGCTTCTTCAGGAGTTGAATTAAATCTCCAAATGTAATGTAATGCTTCATCTTCAATATAACCAGCAGCAGAAAGAACGCAATACAAGGCTTCGACACAATGACCTATGCTAAGAATGAATTTTCATAGAGTTTCTCGAATCTATGTTTGTCACATGTAGACACAATACTGTTTCAATTTCGATGGATGAAAGAGATACTCTAATACGGCAGGATCCAAAAGAGCAAATGATTTCTACAACGCACTTTTTGAATTTTTTCAGCTTGTTAATTGTAATTCTAACTCCTTTTGCAAAAGTCATTTCCTATTCAATGGCATTCTTATTTGAATCTAATTTATTTAAAACAAAAATAGTTTTTAACAGAGCAATCACACACTCCTTGTTTTCCCCTCCATCGCCTTTGCATAGCTTCGGCGGTGCAAGGTCGAGAGTTGAAGAGCTGGCAATATGCTTAGGTTTTCCCAAAAATTAGGCTATTGTTTTAATAGCTCAAAACCGGCATAAATGCCTCAAACCAGGAAATCACCTTTGCAAAGGGCCTTCTATAGAAAGAAATCAGTCGTTCATAAAACCAAATTAATTATTGAATAGAATGGAGATACGACTATCCATGATTTCCATTTTTTCATGAAATGGGCCTGAATTTTCTGTATGGCAATGAATTCATCTAGTCTAAAATATTCATATTAACAACAATTATTGTGCTTTTACTTTGTATGACGCATTATTATTCCTTGTGCTTGTCTTTAAATATTATAATGCAGCCAACCACTATTAGAGATCGCAAATAATGAATTCAGCTAAGAATAATGTGGAGTTTTGTATTGATTCTTCCCAATTGAATGGTAAAAAATGGATTTTGATAGTTTCGAAAATTTACCTTACGAATTGAGTCGTTAATTCATAAATTATTATTCATCCTTCTTGTCTTATTTTCCCTAAATAAAAAAGGCTGCCTACATTGTAGGCAGCCTTTGTTTCAAAGAAAAACAATTAATTATTTCAAAATTATTGTTTTACTATTTTGTGAGTATGTGTAAAAGAGTCACTCATTACTTTAACAATATAAGTACCTGGTATCAGAGTATTAAGATCAAGATCAATTGTCTCTTGGTTAACTAAACTACTCATTACCATAGCTCCTTGAAGGTTATAAACAGCTACACTTGTAATCACTTCAGAAGAACTAATAGTTATAGTATTGCTAAATGGATTTGGATATATTGAATAATCTGCACCCATCTCCAATTCTTCTACATTAACAGACTTGTCTATATCAACTAATATTGTATATGTTGTTGTCTGTCCTACTTGAGATGCAGCTACAACATTAATAGTCAAATCTGCATTATCAGCAGGAAGGTCATAAACTCCATCTCCGGTAACTGTAACTGATCCTGAAACAGTAGCGGATACTTCGATTGTACCTTCATCAACTCCTAATACAACAGTATATGAGGTTACATCTGCGCCAAAATCTGGATCCAAAGTACCTTTATCAGTTTCCAGCCATGCTAAGGTTTTTGTAGTACCATAGAGAACAGGCGGTGCATATATGTTCCCACCTAATAGTCTCATAATTTCAGCAAAGTACACAGTCTGAGCGTTTTGCGTTAGAGGGAAATAGTTAGCTGCAGGTTCAGAACCTATGGCAACATATACTCTCTCGGCTATAGATGAATCCGGTCCTCCTGCGTAGAAAGCTTTATCTGGCTCAAACCTTACAAGCATTGGGATTGTTTCACTTCCAACAAGAATTGTTCCCTGTCCGTCGCCGCTATCATCAACAAGATAATCACACATTGCAAGTGCCCATTCCAAAGAATCATTCGCTACAGTCGCAAATTCAAAAATAGGATCATCAGGCAATGGTGCTTCAATTATCTGGGTTGCAGAGGTTGTCCCAGTGGTTATGGAGTTAAACCAATTGGCACGACTACTCCTCAAAGACCATGGGCTGTTATGAATAAGTGGAGCAGTTATTGAGTCCCAAATATTCCTTTGAGGCACTGTCTCTGATTCTAAACTACCAACACTACGGCCAACTATAATCAGTTCAGCTGCGTTCAATATGTCAAGTGTATCTTGTGACCATGTGGTAATATCGCTTCCAGGCCAGATTGTATCCAATGCGAATCCTTGTGCTCTCAACCATGCCTGTTGAACATCATCAGCATCGTCATCTGTAATGAATGTAATAGTATAATCAGGGGCGCTATAAATAGCAGCAGGTGCTGATATACCTAAAATTCTAGATATTTCTGCCAAGAAAACCTGTTTTGCATCCTTGGTTAGAGGGAAATGTGAAGCTTCGTCAGGCTCAATACCAAAACCGAAATATACCCTTTCGGCTACAGCAGAATCAGGTCCATCAACATAGAAAGGTATGTCAGGATCAAATCTTACAATCAAAGGAATTGAATCACCGATAGATGCCACTAAAGTACCCTGGCTATTACCGGTATCTACAATAGCATTAGATGAGGCACGAAACCATACTAGTGAGTTATCACCGTCTAAAGTTACATCGTCAAAAACCCCGTCTGCTGGAATGTTTGCTACTGCCATTGCTCCTGCCTCTGGTGTAGTGATCCATTGAGAGTTAAACCAATGGTTACGATTGTTCCTTGTAGCGTATGGACTCTCTTGTAAAAGAGGAGCAGAAATTGCGTTCCAAACTTCTCTATCAACGAGGCCGCTATACATAGAGCTATTAACACTACGACCAGCAATAACCAGGTCAGCATTATTAAGCATTGCTATGCTGTCAGCTCCCCAATTGTGAATGCTGTCTCCACCCCAAAATGGAGTAACATTGAACCCCTGGTTCACAAGAAAATTGATAGTGTAGTCATCTTTTGTGTTAGTAATATCTCTTAAGAAAACCATATCAAAATGATTAGGTTTATCGAATACAGCTATTTGAGCTGGAATACCCAGCATTCGACATACTTCTGCCAAGTAAACCTGTTTTGCACCCCGGCTCAGATTGAAATACCCAGCTTGCCAAGATACGAGATTATAAGCATCAATTCCAAAGCCAAAATATACTCTTTCGGCTACAGCTGAATCAGGTCCTCCTACATAGAAAGGTATATCAGGATCAAACCTTACGATTAAAGGAATTGAATCGCCGATAGACGCCACTATTTCTCCATTGCAGTCACCGGTTGTAACCTTAATACCATCGGTGCGATCCGGATTCCAAAGCATTTGGTCGTTCAGATCTAAAGTTACATCATCAAAAATTGCATCTCCTGGGATCAATGCAGTTGCAATATGTCCTGTAGTATTATAATGCTCAGCACTACTACTATTAAACAAATGGTTTCGGTTGTTCCTTACATGCCATGGACTGACATACATAACAGGAGCATCTATTGCATTCCAATAAACACGTTCAATACTATCCCCGAATTCACCACTATTAATACTACGTCCTAAAATAACCAGGTCAGCATCATCAAGCATTGTGAGTGTGTCAGCTCCCCAGGTATTAATTCCTCTTCCTGCCCAAAATTTTGTTACATTAAATCCCTGGTCTTGCAAGAATTCAATATTGTAGTCATCATAGCTATCATCTGAAAGAAATATAATGTCTGTCTGGGCATTTACTTTTGCCCCTGAAAACAACAGCAATATTCCCAGAGATAAGGTCATTAAAAAAGATAATGGTTTTTTCATAATTATTACATTTAAGTTAGTAATGTTAGACTTTTAGATTTATAGTCCGTAAGTTTAATAAAAAATATTCATTTAGCTTCATGATTATTGCTAAAATTTATTAATTACTATAACAGTAAGTCTATAATAGAAAGCAATTAAATTGCTAAACATTATAAAGATATAATTTTTTTTTAATTTTTAATGCAATTTTATAATACAGTTTGGGTTGAATTTATTAGTATTATTAAGTTATTTAAGTCTGATGTAATTGTGAAAATCTCTAATATCAATAATAATTAATTTCTTTCACAAATTATCTGGCTGGAGTTCGATTAGATCTAATTGATTTTCAGTTGGTTAAAATATAGTTCTATGAGTCTTAGTTATTTTTGACTTTGAAATTTGATCTAGTATTAAGCCATGAACCCCTTAACTGTTCCTTTTTTTATACCCTTTCGATCTTTTTTGATTTAATTTAATAATTTGAGAACCGGTCAGGAATAAATTCTTTCTTTATCCTTTCGAAGAAGGCTTCCTAAATACTAATTATCGCTTCTTCAAGAAATACTATTGTTTTGAGCTTATAGCTTCTTAATCTTATTGCTCAATCTGCTACCGCGGAATAATAAATAGTATTATAGACTTGAAGTTTAATTTATCCCAAAAAAATAGTGGCTTGTATGCAAGCCACTATTTTTAAATTCATCACAAAGCTTAAGACTACAAGATTAGATTAACAAAGATAAAAATCTAAGCATTAATCATTGGTCTTAAAGAGCTTTAGTTATTTAAGCTTAAACTTCGTGTATAATTGATATCACTTCCTGTAATGTTAAGGATGTAAATACCGCTACTCAAATCAGATAAATCCAATTGTGCAGTCTCAGCATTAAAAATATTGGTTGTTCTGACAGTTCTTCCATCAAGTGCTGTAATAGTGATCTGTGCAGAACTAACATATTGATTGAATACTAAGTTAACTACTCCGGTTGAGGGATTCGGATAAACCTTTGTATTAATAATATTATTATCATTAATAGCGCCTGGCTCAACTGGCTCAATACCCAAAGCCCACTTAAGACAGTTGTCTATTAATATAGCCGCATCAGAAGTTAAGGCATCATAACCATTTTGATGTATACCTAAAATTACAACCGGACTTGCCAGTGTGTGACCATTTAGTATTGTACCTTCATCTATTGCTACGACAGAATGTTGGGCATTATCTTGAAGGCTATATACTACGGTAGCACCTGATGGGAAATCTGCAGCATTCACATATGCTAATGCATCAGTTTCTCCTGAATTGGTAAGAATTTTGAGTTCATCAGACAGCCCAGTAGTAATTGCATGCTCATCATCTACTGCAACAAACATAGAATCAGGAGAATTGCCATAGTCATCGGGATTAATTTCTGTTTCTATCCAGTTAAGAGCACCTCCTTTAATGGCCCAAACTTTTCCCATAACCATTGGAATTGTTGCAGTTCGCCAATAATCTTCCTTCCAGCCGGCATCACCTGAAGTAATAGCTTCACTAGTGAAAGCAACGTCATAGTCACTGGTAGGACCATCGGCATCAAATACTTCTGCTGTAACAATATAACCCAGATTTTCTATAAGATCAAACATAAATTGATCGTTTGCATTAGCACCTGTAGCAAAAGGCAATTCCTTCGTCAAGTAGACAACAGTTTTGGGTGCTGCAAATGAAACGCCAAAG
>CAYWBC010000171.1:0-5790 GCA_964456285.1 uncultured Bacteroidales bacterium | reverse complement strand
TCGACTTTCTTGCATTACCTGGAGACAGTGCTCGGCCTCCCCTACCTGATGAAGTAGAAAAGTATGAGCGCTGGCAATTAAGAAGACTATCTGTAAAACCTGGTATCACATGTACCTGGCAATTGTTTCCAAACAGGAACGATGTAGTATTTGAAAAATGGATGAAACTTGATATGCAATACATTGACAATTGGTCATTAAAAGCCGATTTTGTTTTGTTTTTTAAAACTATTTTAACTGTTTTTCGTGCAGGAGGACATTAATGGTATTGCATTTTACTTTTCCTCACCTATCTTTGTTGTTATTACCAAACTAGAATTCAAATGTTAAAATATTTCTCTTTTTTAATAGTCGTCGTATTGGCTTTTGCTTGCATTCCTACAGAAAAGCTTAAATATACAATTGAAGATTCTGATCTGAAAGATAAATACTTTAATGACAGACTGGAGAAAACTATACAGCCATATGACTATTTGTATATTAAGATATATAGTCTTGATGAAAGAACTTCTAAAATATTTGAACAGGATGTAAGGTTTAACCAAACAAATGAACAACTAATTTCTTATGAAGTTTCAGATAAAGGATATATTAATTTTCCATTCATTGGAAACATTGTTCTTAAAGATCTTACTCTCGAGGATGCCAGAACAAAATTAGAACTTGAACTTAACAAATACTTAACTAATATATCTGTCAGAGTACGTTTTGTTGGTAATAAAATAACTGTTTTAGGTGAAGTAAAACGGCCTGGAAATTTTACTTTTTTTGATGAAAAAATAACCGTTTTTCAGGCATTGGCTCTTGCTTCTGATATTGACATTTATGGTGATAAATCCAAAGTTACATTAGTTCGTGAAAAGAATAATGAAATAAGCTATCGTTATTTGGATCTGACAGAAAAAAATATAGTGCAGTCTGAAGATTACTACTTGTTGCCAAATGATATAATAATAGTAGATCCTGTAAAGGCTAAATACAGACGATTGAGGGATTATACGCCCATATACATTATGTTTTCTACCATTTCAACAGCCGTAACAGTAATAACATTAATCATTAATAGCAAATAGCATGGCTGAAGCATACGAAGATTTCCAGCAACAAGATTTGAATTACAAAAAAATAGTTCAGCGTTTTTTAGAGGTTAAAAGGTTCTATATTATTATAGCAATAGCAGCACTCGCTATTGCATATCTATACAATAAAACCTGTATAGTACTTTATAAGAATACCGCTACAATCATGATCTCTGAAAAAGAGCGTAGCCCCTTTACCGGTAGTGGCGACTTTATGTCAGGCATGGCTATGCTTTCAGGTCAAAACAATATTGACAATGAAATTGAGGTCTTAAAATCATTTTCACTTATCAAAGAGACTATCACCAGGATGGATCTGAAATCATCAATTTACAGTTATGAAAAAAGTTTATATTCGGATTTGCTCAAAAACACAAATTTTGTTAGAAAAACAGAACTTTATAGAGAATCTCCGATCCGTATTATTATTGACCCCACTCATCCTCAGGCTACAAACCTGGATTTTTATCTTGAGTTTATTGATGACAAAACATTTAAGATTTTTACCAAACCCCAGAAAAACAATATTTTACTTTACAATTACATTGATGATATTATCACAGGTGCTGTTCCTTACAAGATTTTTAACTACAACTATAAATTTGGCCAGGAAATTAAAACCGAATATTTTAGTTTTCAAATCATTAAAACTGAAAAATTTAATAAAGAGTATACAAAGGACAATGAATTATACTTCCATTTTCATAATACAAATTATCTGACTTTTGAATACCAGGGATACCTTTCGGTAGAACCAATAAGTCCAACAGCTTCAATAATTGAACTCTCTCTGAAAGGCACAGACTATTATCGCATTACCGACTTTACCAATACTCTTGCTTCTGTTTTCCTGGACCGGAATCTCCAAAAAAAGAACAATGCTGCAGCAAGTACAGTATCATTTATTGATGCACAGATATCTGAATTTAAAGACTCTCTAACAACGGCTGAAGCAAGCCTAAAAAGTTTTCGTACCTCTCATCAGGTAATGGACTTAAGTTTTCAGGGACAGCAGATTTTTACAAGGCTGGATCAGCTTGAAAGTGAAAAAGCCTTGCTGAAAGAACAACAGCGATATTATTTGTATTTACGTGAGTATTTCACAAAAAACAAAGACATATCTGACCTTATTGCTCCTTCTTCCATGAATGTTGTGGACCCTATTTTGACCGGTCTCGTTACAGAGCTTATGGCTGTTAACTCAGAAAGAGTTAATCATACAGGGAATAACCAGAGTTCAGACAATATTCTTTTAAAGAATTACAATGCAAGAATTGATAATATTAAAAGAACAATCCAGGAAAATGTTTCCAGTTCTATAAAGACCATTTCCAGTTCCATTAATGAAATTGATTATCGAATATCCAAGTTATCGACTCAAATTTCTTCAATGCCTAAAACTGAATTGCAATTGAAGGGTATTGAGAGAAAATTTGAATTAAATAGTGCTATTTACACATTTCTTCTTCAAAAGAGATCAGAAGCTCAAATTGCCAAAGCTTCCAGCATGCCCGATTATGAGGTCATTGAACCCGCTCGATCCATATTACCTATACCAGTTTCTCCAAAAAAGAAATTAAATTATGCTATAGCTCTGTTTATTGCATTTCTTATTCCTACATGCTATGTCCTTATTATTGATTTCTTTAACAATCGCATTAATACAATTGAAGAGATAGAGAAGATCGCAGAGAATCCGATATTGGGAAAAATATTCCATAATTTCAGGAAAACCAATCTTGTGGTTGCCCAACGACCTAATTCGTCTGTATCAGAATCTTTCCGGGGAGTTCGTACAAATTTCCAATTCTTTGATCATGGTGGCAAAAACCAGGTAGTGTTGTTTACTTCATCGTCAAGTGGTGATGGTAAAACTTTCTGCTCAATAAATTTCGCTACAGTATTAGCCATGAATGGCCATAAAACTGCTCTGCTTGAATTTGATTTAAGAAGGCCTAAGGTACACCAGGAATTTGGTTCCAGCAATATGATCGGAATCAGCTCATTCTTAATAGACAAAGCTGTAATAGATGACATTATTCTTCCTACTGAAATTGAAAATTTGGATTTGATATCAGCAGGTCCTGCCGCACCAAATCCTGCAGAACTAATTTCTTCTGAGAGAACAACAGAATTTATTGAGACCCTAAAAGGAATGTACGATTATATAATCATTGATTCTGCCCCTGTTGGAATTGTGTCAGAAACATTCCTTCTGATGAAACATTCTGATGTAAATATCTTTGTTGTCAGAATGGAGAAAACAAATAAAGATGCATTCAAAAATGCTCTTAAGGGCATGAAGAATAATGGCTTTACAGATTATAGCATACTTATTAACGATCTGAATATCCGAAAAGAATCTCATAAATATGGTTATGATAATAAATATTATAACGATGATTCGCGAGGATTCTTTAAAAAAATCTTTAAACGAAATAGAGCCTAAAATATATATGATATTATTTGGATTTTCCAACTAGTAATGCTCAATCCAATTCCCAAATAGTAATTATTGATCGTTCAGTTACATGATTATTATCAGGAATCGTATTTTTTTTCTACCATTATTAATTTTCGGCCCGACTTTTGAAATCTGCTCTCTAAGAGTTCATGACCAGACTCTAATTTACATCCATTAACCAAATTTGACCATTTTTTTATTGAATATCAATTGCATGATTGGTATACATGTATTGATGAGCGATCATCAAAAACGCAATGCATATTCAACAAAGTTATTGAATAAGCACTGTATCCAAAACATGCTGTTACAATTGAAAGTATATGAAATATTGTAAAGAAATTAAAAAGGTGATGAAAAATAATGGAGTGAAAAAGAAGGTAAATGGAAAACCCATAAAACGTAATGGGAATATTGAAGAAATTATCAGTCTGAATAACCTCAATTTTAGCAATGCCGTTGCATTCATTGGAAATAATAATCAAAGTACTTTTGATCTATTGTATAAGATAAAAATAGCGGTAAATCTTCTCTTCGATAAACAGGCATTTATGGAACTCATAAGGTACTCAATAGTCAATTATAAAAAAGGCAAAAGATTTGTCCTTGGAAATTCATCACTGCACAATTTTATCATCACTTCTGTTTTCGCAAATAATGAAGATGAAGAATCTTATGTAATTATCCTTAAATACATACAGAAAATAAATGAACTTCCGAATGAACCCGGAACCATCAGCTCGATTACTCTTAAAAGATTTAAAATCAGTGATCTTAACTGGGAAAATAAGGCCGAGATATTTTTTATGAATACAAGAGGGAATGAATATAATATGAAAATTTGTTTTTTTAACCGCAATTAGCGTTATTTTTGTTTTTTGTTTTCATGGTTTTGGTTTTTTGGGAATTATGCCGGATATTCTTTTTGAACTCCGGCATTCCCTTTATTATAGCTACCCATAAATCCCAACATTAAATTACTAAAATTGCTTACCCGCCATCCATAATCTCTACTGTCATTAAATCCAAATTTTTATTACCAATGGACTCGGAAATACTCTTTGCCAGGTTAACACGACTGGTTGTTCCTTTTTCATTAAAATGTTCTGATCATTGACAGAATTCTTTTTCCTGCAGACACAAGATATCTGATTACTAAACGTCCAACTTCCCCATTTGCTCCTATCACAAGAATGTTATTCATAATGTCAATATTAATTCTCCATGGGCTATAAAGTTACTCCACTTGAAAAGATTGCAAATTGAATTTTCCTGCAATATATTTATGTATTATTGATATAGAAATGGATTATAATATAATACACCTAACCGATATCCATGGTGCCGGCAATAATCTTGCTAAAATTGGTAATGAATTGCGAAATGCAGACATTGTTATACTATCCGGTGATATTACCCATTTTGGCTATTCAAAAGATGTTGTTCCGATCATTGAGAATATTTCATACTTCAACAAAAGGATCTATGCTGTTCCTGGCAATTGCGATTACATAGAAGTTGACATGTTTCTAACAGAGATTAAAATAAATCTGCATAGAAACATCATCGAAACTGATAGATACATTTTATGTGGTTTGGGAGGTTCTCTTCCTTGCCCGGGATACACCCCTTTTGAATATACAGAGTCTGAAGCAGGTAGTTGGCTTTCAGAAATAAAAGATAAAATTAAAAGCAGCAAGCCAATGATCTTTGTATCTCATCAACCTCCTTTTAATACTAAAAATGATCGTTTAACAAATGGGGACCATGTGGGCAGTAAATCTGTAAGAGAGTTTATTAATTCCACCTCCCCTATTTTATGTCTTACAGGTCACATTCATGAAGGAATTGGGGTCGATACTATTGGAAACAGCATGATCGTTAATCCAGGCCCTTTCAGGACAGGTTATTATGCTTCAATAAAAATTACCGGTGAAAATTCAGTGAACTCCACACTTAAGCAAATTACCGTTCAATAAAAGCTGCTCACCTAAATTTTTATATTCTCCGCCTAAATCAGGTTTAAGTTTCACTCACTATGCAATAATTTTGAATGCAAAATAATATTTATGCTCCTTTTAATTATTGCTATATTGGTTTTTGTTTTACTTGCAGGTTTATTGTTCTCCCCAATAGTCTTTGTAATTGACACCAACAGCAATAATTATTTTTTAAGCTTAAAAGGATTTTTTAGAATCCAGCTTATAAGAATGGGAAAAACCTGGAGGATAAAATTAAAACTGCTTT
>CAYWBC010000170.1:0-5907 GCA_964456285.1 uncultured Bacteroidales bacterium | reverse complement strand
AATTGATGCTAACCGAGGAGATTATCAAAACGGATGGGATACAGACCAGTTTCCGATTAATATCTATGAATTGGTTGAAGCTTTTCTAGTGATTTTACCTGCTGGCGGCTTTACAACTGGCGGAATTAATTTTGATGCAAAAAGAAGGAGAAACTCAACTGATAATGAAGACCTGTTTATTGCTCATATTGCAGGTATGGATGCTTTTGCCCGTGCTTTGCTTGTAGCAAAAGATGTTCTCGAAAAAAGTGATTATCTGAAATTTAGAAAAGATCGCTATGCATCATTTGACAGTGGAGAAGGAAAAGCTTTCGAACAAGGCAAAATGGGACTTGAAGAACTTAGAAAATATGCTATTAAGGCTGGTGAACCAAAAGTAATCAGTGGTAAGCAAGAATACCTTGAAAGCATAATTAATCAATACATTTAGAGTTTTAAAATATCAAATATGAAATCCAGATTTTATATCACCGGGGAAGATTTTGGTTCCTACTCGCTTTATAAATTGCATGATGATAAAACAAGAGAGTATGTTTCTATTATTCCAACTCTTGGTGGTTCAATCAATAATTTGGCACTTAGACTGAATGGTAGGCTTGTTGATGTAATTGACGGATACAATTCAGAGGATGATATAAAAAAAAACCTGCAGACTTCATTCAAAGGAAGTAATCTTTTTCCTTTCCCAAATCGCATTGAAGGTGGAAAATACAAATTCAAAGAACAAAATTATCAGCTTGAATGCAATTTTCAGCAGGAAAATAATGCTATACATGGCTTAGTATTTAATCAGCCTTTTGAAGTCATTGCAAAAGAAGATGGGGATATCGGATGCACACTTGTTTTGAGGTATCTTACCTCCGAAGAAAAATCAGGTTATCCATTTATTAATATGATCGAAATTGATTATAAATGGACTGAGGAAAACCAGTTCGAATGCACAACCAAAATCACAAATCTTTCAGATAATTCTATGCCTGTAGGCCATGGATGGCATCCCTATTTTATGGCTGGTAATGTGGTGGTGGATAATTTGCACATTCAATTTCCTTCGCAAGTAATATTGGAAGTAAATGAAAAAGGTATTCCAACAGGAAAGCAAAGTGAATATCAGAAATTTAATTCATTATCTCAATTGAAGAATACAAAATTTGATAGTTGTTTTCTTCTAAAAACAGATACTGGAAAAGCAGATATTATAATTGAAAATAACAAAGACAATTTCAAATATAATATTTGGCAGGAAACAGGTATTCAAAAATACAACTACCTGCAGGTTTATACGCCGCCATCAAGAAAATCTATAGCATTTGAACCAATGACCTGTTCGCCAAATGCCTTTAATAATGGCAATGGCCTGATTATTTTAGCTCCACATGAAAGAATTGCATTAAGTTGGGGAGTAAAAAGCATTCATTAATTCGCCAGATCAATTCAATAGAAATAAAAAAGGCTCAATATTGAGCCTTTTTTTTATTCCAAGTTTTCTATTTCAATTACTTTTTATCCAGATAAGATAATACCTGATGGAAAACATTATCTGCAGTATATCCTAATTTTTCATCAAGAACTTTTGCAGGTGCAGAAAATCCAAAACTTTCAAGACCAATTACTTTTCCCTTATCTCCAACCAATCCGCGAAGAGTTACGGGCAATCCTGCCGTCAATCCCAATATTGGTTTATTGCCAGGTATAATACTTTCCTGGTATGAATCACTTTGATCTCTAAAAAGCCCTTCAGATATTACTGAGACTACCTGGGAATTAATATTTTTCTTTTCCTTTAACAATTCAGCTCCAGCTACAAGGGTTGCCACCTCTGAGCCATTTCCTACCAACACAATATCTATATTACCTTCCGGTTTAAGTACAATATAGCCTCCCTTTTCAGCCTGTAAAGCTTCTTCAAACCTGTCAGTCTTTGCTGGAAGATCAGGTATATTTTGTCTGGAAAGCAATAATGCTGTTGGAGTTTGTGTATTTTCAACAGCCATTTTCCAGGCAACGCTTGTTTCTAAAGCATCAGCAGGTCTGAGCACCAACATACTTCTTCTACCTGAATGATTGTGCAGGTTTTCTAATAGTCTAATCTGAGCTTCGTGTTCTACAGGTTGGTGTGTTGGGCCATCCTCTCCTACCCTGAAAGCATCATGTGTCCATACATACTTAACAGGCAGCTCCATAAGGGCAGCCATACGAGCTGCAGGTTTCATGTAATCTGAAAAAACAAAGAATGTTGCACATACAGGAATTATGCCCCCATGCAAAGCTAATCCGTTCGTAATAGCAGCCATTGTTAATTCTGATACACCAGCTTGTAAAAATGCACCGCTGAAATCTCCCTTTATAAATTGCTTGCTATTCTTCAGAAATCCATCAGTCTTATCGCTATTTGAAAGATCAGCCGATGATACTATCATATTCTCAATTGTTTTAGCAAAATGAGCCAATACAATTCCAGAAGCTCCACGAGATGCAATGTTCTCTTTCTGCCCTATAGATTTAAAATCTATCTGAGGAATATTTCCACTATAAAAATCTTTTAATTTAGCTGCCAAACCTGGATTTTCAGATTCCCATTTTTTTTGTGCTTCCTTCTTCTCTTTTGCTTGTTGTAATTTATCTGCCAACACTTTTTTCCAATATGCTTCAACTTCAGGAAAAATAACAAATGGCTTATTAGCGTTGCCACCTAAATTCTCAATAGACTTTTCAAATGAAGCTCCGGCATCTGAAAGAGGCATACCATGAGTTGAGCATTGTCTTTCATAGGATTTTCCATCATCAGTAACAGCACCCTTGCCCATAATGGTTTTTCCAATAATAAGAGTTGGCTTATCTTTTTCATTCTGTGCTGATTTCAATGCATCTCGTATCTCCTGCTGATCATTTCCATTTATTGTTATTACATTCCAACCCCAGGCCAAATATTTCTCGGCAGTATTTTCCTTTGTAACTGCATTGGTATTAGTTGAAAGCTGAATGTCATTTGAGTCATAAAACATTATTAGATTACTCAAGCCAAGGTAACCGGCAATTCGTCCTGCACCCTGTGATATTTCCTCCTGAACTCCTCCATCTGATATAAAAGCATAAGTTTTATGGGCCATCCATTCACCAAATCGTTCAACCAGAAATCTTTCAGCAATAGCAGCTCCTACTGCCATTGTATGCCCTTGTCCTAGGGGGCCTGATGTGTTTTCCACACCTTTTTCAGGTTTCAATTCCGGATGACCAGGTGTAATACTTCCCCATTGTCTGAAATTTTTTAAATCTTCCAGAGTATAGTAACCTGCAAGTGTTAAAATTGAATATAGCATTGGTGACATATGACCCGGATCAAGAAAAAATCTATCTCTGTTGTTCCACTTTCCATCACTTGGATCAAAATTTAAAAATTCTGAATACAGGATATTAATAAAGTCTGCACCTCCCATAGCACCACCCGGATGACCTGATTTAGCTTTCTCTACCATGGCTGCAGATAAAATTCGAATATTGTTTGCTGATTGTTCAATAACTTCTTTCATATCTATGTTTCTAAATTGTTAATGAGTAATATACATATAGCGTTTTATGAGATCACAAAAGTAATGACTTTTCATACGTTTAAAATTTTTTGCTTCAAAAAACGCAAAAAAAAATCAGGTATGCAAGCTCCCCTTCCATGCTCTCACATGAAAATACATACACAAATATTCATGTTTGCTTTAGAATTAATGAAATTCTACTTCCTATGATTTAACTTGGCTCTCAACCATCTTTGGAATAGTGATATATAAATTTTTGAAATACAGAAAGATTATTATTTTTGCAAACAATCTAATTAGGATTCTATTATTATGATTCAACGAATTCAATCATTATTTCTTTTGGCTGCAACAGTTTTATCTATAATTGTAGTCATTCATCCTGTTTCTAGCATGATGCTTACCGGAAAAGTTGAAGCAGAATTTTTTACCTATGGTTTAATGTCTATGGGCGAATCTACTGAAATGCTTTACAATACTTTTCCAGTAATAATTCTTGCAGGTTTAACGGCCATATTATCATTGATTACCATTTTTATTTACAGAAAAAGGGCTCTGCAGATGAGGATTTGCGTATTCAATATTCTACTAACACTATTCCTTATCATTTCAATATTTGTTTATTATTTAGCCATCAAAAGAAATTTTGTGGTACTTACACATTCCTTTTCTTATTCAGCTTTACTACCCTTTGTAAATGTTATTTTAATTTTTCAGGCTTTTCGTGGAATACGCCGAGATGACTTGCTGCTGAAATCATATAACAGGTTAAGAGATTAAATGTAATAGGATTTTTCTGAAGTCTGTTAAATAATCTCTATCTGCTCACTATCAGTTATTTTTTCACAATATCTACAACGAAGAGTAATGTTTTTCTTATCAATAACCAGAAATTTTGTTGGAATTTTTTCACGGTTTGTAACGCATAAAGGATTAACACACTTAGCAATACCTGTTATTTCATCAGGCAATTCAACTACTCTTTTCTCAATCACTTTATAATCTTTTATAATATTTAATTTGGCCTTGGGAGCAATAAGAGCAATTCTGTTAATGTCTTTGTCCTTAAAAAAAATATCAGATAATTTAATAATGGCCTTTTTTCCTAATTTTTTACTTTCCAGGTTTGTTCCAAAAGTAATCATCCCTTCATTTTTCTCTAAACACAAAATTGAAATAACCTTGAACAAACTGTTAGCAGGAATATGATCGATTACAGTACCATCCTTTAGAGCGCTAACTTCTAAAAATTTGTTTTTCATTGTTTTTTATATGTAGTATAAAGTAATCATTACAATCCCAATATTAAGGCAATAATTGCCTGTCGCACATACACTCCATTTTCTGTTTGCTGGAAGTAATAAGCTTTTGGATTTTTATCCACGTCAATGTCAATTTCCTGTATCCTGGGCAAGGGATGCAATATCTTCATGTTTTTCTTTGTGCCTTCAAGCATTTCATTCCTAAGCACATATGCGTTTTTAGTTTTTTCATATTCAATTGGATCTGAAAATCTTTCTTTTTGAACCCGCGTCATATATATAATATCAGCATTCTTAATGTTTTCATCCAGTTCTCTTGATTCATGATACTTTAAACCTTTACTGCTAAGATGCAATTTGTATTCATCAGGCATTCTAAGTTCATCTGGTGAAATAAAATAAAAGCTGGTTTTAAATTCTGAAAGGGCCATTAACAAAGAATGGACTGTTCTGCCATATTTTAAATCACCAACCATAAAAATTTTTAAATCATCAAGTTTGCCCTGGGTTTTCTGAATAGAATAAAGATCCAGCAATGTTTGAGAGGGATGTTGATTTGCCCCATCACCGGCGTTTATTACTGGCAAATTAGTAATTTCACTGGCATATCGGGCACTCCCTTCACTTGGATGCCTCATCACAATCATTTCAGCATAATTGGATACTACGCGTATTGTATCATATAGGGTTTCCCCTTTAGTAACAGATGAAGAAGAAGAATCTGAGAATCCAATAATTCTGCCGCCAAGTCGATTGATGGCACTTTCAAAACTCAGCCTTGTTCTTGTTGATGGTTCAAAAAATAGCGTTGATATTACCTTGCCCTTAAGAATATCCTGATATGAGTTTTTTTCAAAATCAGTTGCTCTCTCCAGGATTTCTAAAAACTCTTTCTTTGAAAAATCAGAAATAGAAACAAGGCTTTTATTTTTCATTTTTTGATGGATTGTTTAAGTAAATTTAATCAACATTAAGTGCAATTGAAAGTGTTGTTAAAATCTATTAGCAATTTAATTTGTTATTAGTTTCAATTCTTCAATAGCTAAATACAGTTTGGATACTCTTTGTTAATTATTTTTTCGTTTGAATTACTTTTCCTTAAAATTCCTCTTGAG
>CAYWBC010000169.1:0-5938 GCA_964456285.1 uncultured Bacteroidales bacterium | reverse complement strand
ATTAACAAGGGGATCTTAAGGACCCACAATAACCATATCTACTTTATTGTCTATTGCAAATCGGCCAAGATTTTCAAAATCGTTAACGCCAATATTAACATTTTTTCCCAATTGCGCAGTGCCGGCATTGCCAGGAGCAATAAACAATTTAGTAGTTTTTTCACTTTGTGCCATTTTCCAAGCAAGAGCGTGCTCACGACCTCCTGAACCGAGTAATAAAATATTCATAAGAATCAACTGATTAATTTGGACTACAAACTTAGTATTATGATTTTAAAAACGAAGGGATAGGATTAAAATTGATGCGATTCTTGAAATGCTATTGTCTGATAAAATTTGGGAAGGTATAGATTAAAAGCACTTCATGTGAGCCAAAAGTTGAAACATTTATTCCTCCTATAGCAAAATCATAGGAATAACCAATATAGAATTCTTCATATTTGAACCCGAGCATTGCAATAATAGACTCATAAGTTCTGAAGGACACACCCAGAGAAAACATATCTTTGTATTCAGCTCTTGCATTTATATCCACCTGCCATAATCCTGCTTCTACAAATTTGAACATGAGTGAAGGCTCAAGCGTAAAATACCTGTTCAGAAAAAAATTATATCCACCAAACAAATAGTAGTGACGAACCTGTTTCTCCTGAAGAACCTTGTCAGTTTTCAGATCGACATTTCTATTGAATAGTTGTGGTATCGAAATGCCAACATAATATTGATCTCCATAGAGGTATGTACCAAAACTGGCATCAGGAACTACCATTTGATCAACTCCACCAAACACTTGATCATTTTGATCTTCAATTGTCATTTTTGATTTGTCAAGATAAAATTGGTAGATCAATCCTGATAATCCAAAGGCCAGCTTATTCTCTTTGTTTAGTTCAATATGGTAGCTATAGCTTAGTTCAACCCCGGTTTTTCTCATTGGTCCGGCCTGGTAGTTGTAAAATTTCAAACCTACCCCCATAGCTTTAGCTACATTCATATCAGCTGAAAGATATTGAGTAGAGGGCGATCCATTGATTCCTGCCCATTGTTTTCGATAAGTGAATGCAAGCGGTAAAGCTTCTACGTCCACTCCTGTAGCAGCGGGATTAATAGAATAATGATTCAGAGTATATTGACTGAGAAGCGGGATTTGCTGTGCAGACAGTCCTGCTGCCAGGAAAATAAATAGAGATATAACTATATATTTTTTCATACTCACTCTAATTTAAAACAATTATCGGACAATGCTTACTGGTCCTGATAATACTTTCGAACCATCTCCAAGATCAAGGGTGAAATAATAGGTCCCTGATGGCAGATCTTTGCCATTGTATTTTCCATCCCAAGGTTCTCCATAACCGTCAGATTCAAATACTTTGTTTCCCCAGGTATTGAAAATAACAACTTTACAATTGGGGTAAAGCCCGATATTTGCGATATTCCATAAATCATTTACACCGTCTCCATTCGGACTAAAGGCATCATAAATATTAATTGCAGTGCTTCCTTGTCCAATTGTGATTTCTGAAACCTCTGATTCACATTGATTTACATCAATAGCATATCCATCATAATTTCCGGACAGAAGATCACTAAATACGCCATTGTTGTTTGAACTGCTATCCGATACTGATAGTAAGACATAAAGGTAGGGTGCAGTACCACCGCTGGCAATCATTTCAACATTGGCTTCTGTTATTGTTATTTCGATAGTAATTGGCAAGGGTTCTTCAATAGTAATTGCACTTCCCGGTAGTTCACAACCATTCAAGTCCATTATTCTAATCTGATAATTCCCTTCTGAAAGGCCTGAAAATGTACCACTGTTGTCAAAATAGTTTTGTCCGTCGTCGATAGAAAATGTAAGTCCTCCTATTGTACTGCTTGCCACAATATTAATTACACCATCTGATTCGCCGTTACAGGAAACATTACTGGCTTCCTCCGAGCTGATTGTTATTCCTTCAGGTTGTGAAACAGATACAATTGAATCCACTGATTCGCAATCATTTGCATCCCGGATTTTAAGGGTGTAAGTTTGAGCAGTCAAGTCAGTAAAATTACCGGATGTTGAATAGGAGCTTCCTCCATCTGTTGAATATTCTAGTGCACCGCTTCCGCCAATACCAGAAACTGTGATAGTTCCATCGGTGTATCCATTACAGGAGACATCAGTATTTGAAACGCTCTGGTAAGATATAACTCCAGGTTCAAATATTGTTATACTGGTTGTATCCGAACAATTGTTAATATCGGTTACAGTTACACCATAAATTCCTGCAGAAAGATCCTGAATATTTTGGTTAATGGCACCATTAGACCATAAAAAATTAAATGTAGGAGTTCCCCCGGATATTGTTAGTGCAATAATACCATCGTCTGCTCCGAAACAAGAAATGTCTTGTGTATTGGGAGTTATGCCAATATCAGCAGGTTCAATAAGCTGTCTGCTACCGGTAACTGAGCATCCGGCCAAATCTGTTGCAGTAACATGATATAGGCCGCCTCCGAGATTTGTGGCAGTTTGTGCTGTTTGATTTCCCGGATCATCCCATACATAATTAAAGGTTCCTGTCCCACCAGTAGCATCAGCTGTTAAAATTCCGGTTAAGTCACCATTACAAAGTATTCCATTATCAATGTCAATACTAATCCCAATAGCCGGGCCTTCATTAAGGGTGATTCCGTCTAACACCGTGCATCCATTTTTGTCTGTAACGGTAACAGAATATAAGCCTGCTGAGAGATTAAGTTGATCTTCAGTTGTTCCTCCATTCGACCAATTGAATGCATAAGGTAATGTTCCTCCTTCAACAGTCAAATCTGCTATTCCTGAATTATCTTGATAACAAGGCAGATGAGTCGGCAATATTGAGGATGTTAATTCATTAGCCGGTTCACTGATTTGAACCGTAGCAACAGACGAACGATAGGGAGCAGGAATTTCGGTCACCGTGACGGTATAGGTAGCCTGAACAAGGTCAGAGGCTGTTTGTGCAACTGCTCCATTCGACCAATTGTAGGTAAAGGGACCGGGGCTACCTGTTGCATCTACTGTCGCAGAGCCGGAGTTATCATTTTTACACAGAACATCAGATTTATAAGATATGAACGCAACAAGCATAGTATCACTTGTAACGAGGAAATTGGAGTCTGCGATGCACGAGTTGGCATCAGTTATTTGCAAGGTATATGTACCACCAATCTCCAATCCTGTGATATCTTCATTGGTTGAATTAAAACCTCCGGGTCCGGTCCAGTTATAATCAAAGACCGGAGTACCACCTCCTGGCGTAAGATAAACAGCTCCATTGCTACCGGGAGGAATGGTAATGTTCTTCACAGAGTCAGGGGTAAAAAGAATTTCATCGGGTTGAGCAATAAGGAAAGTACTATCTTTTGTACAAAAATTATCGTCGGTTACTGTAACCCTATATTCTCCCATGGTAAGCGAAACCTGATCCTCACTAGTAGCATTAACTCCTGATCCCGCGATGGCTTCCCAGGCATAAGTATATGTTCCAGTTCCACCGCTTACAGTAAGATCAATACCACCATTGTTGCTCGTTCCGTTTGTAGGGTGACAGCTAACATCGGACAGGACTGATTCAATTGAAATAACAGAGGGTTCATTGAGGTCAATGGAAGTAAAGGCTGTAGAGTCTCTGGAATCGGTTATTGTAACTGAATAGGAACCTGCACTCAAGCTTGAAGCTGTGGAATCGTTTAATCCGGCATCGTGGCTCCAGTTGTAAGTGTAGGGTCCGACACCGAAGTAGGGGGTGACGATTAGTTTTCCATTATTATCACCCGTACATCCAATATTTTCTACCTTTGAGAAGCTAGCAAGCATAGGATAATTAAACAAAGCTATGAATCCGTTTCGAGAATTGTTGCTATTGTCGAATAATGAATCACCAATAATTAAGGGATTGGAGTTTGAATATCCTCCAATGATTGTATTTTTATTATTATCAAATGCAATTGCTCGACCTACGTCGGTACTGTCTCCCTGGATACCTTGTGCTCCAACTTCTTTACCTGTCAGATCAAATATAGCAAAACTAGTATTATGTTCATTTATTGAACTACTTTTAAGTGTATCGACATTGAAAATAATTGTCCCAGCATAATTACCGCAAAATTGGATAAGATTTTCAGATTGGATGATTCCATAACCATCATCTTCCCCAGCATCACCTTTTCTTTTAAACCACAGTAAAGTACCTTGTTTATTATATTTCGCAAGATATATATCTCCAGCACCCATGCCAGAAATTGGATTTGATAGAGAGGTTTCCGTACTGTCAAATTGTACAATTGATTCAACTTTACCGGTCAGATAAAGACTGCCATACTGATCGGATATTGCAGAATTTGCATGATCATATCCAGTTCCACCGCCACGCCGGGCCCATACTTTGTTTAATGAGTTGTCTACTCGAATAGCAATGGCATCTGTATTTACCAAGTCCCCTGAAATTGAATCGTTAATATTAAAGAACAGACTTCCGGTTAAATCACCACTCAGATAGTAGCCATCTCCCTGAACAGGATGGATATCTTTAAGTATAGTATTTGTATTGTTAGTCCAGTAACTCATAAAATTAGTAACCGTACCAGCAGTATCCAATTGGGCTATAAAAATATCTTTGCTGCTCTGAGCAGTTACTGAAACATCAATGGAACCATCAAAATAATTAAGATCAGTCTGAAAATGACCGACAACAACAAATCTACCTAATGATGCATCATAATACATATCTTTTGCTCTATCCGCATCTGTCCCCCAAAAAATTCGTGTTGCTTTAATACAATTTCCATTCAAATCATATTTGGCTAAATAAACATCATAATGGCTAAAATTAGGTAAAGTAATCCCCGGATCGAATGTAATGGGATTACTTCTAAAATTACCAATTACAAAAACATAATTTCCAACAATAGCTAATGCGGAGGCCTCATCCCGACCTGTACCTCCGATATCGTCAAGCCAGAGAGTATTTCCATTAGCATCAAATTTACAAACAAAACCGTCCCAATTACCTGCATTTGGGATTGTGATGCCTCCTAATGACAAAGGATTTGAATCGTAATGACCGCAATGATAAACATTGTTTGAATTATCGGTGATAATATCAATGGAAATATTACTGCTTGGAAAAACATCTCCTGTGCTATGCAATTGATTCGACCAGATCCATTCTTGCCCGAAAACATTTATAAAACATCCCGATAGTATGTAAAGTATAATAACCGATTTTTTCATGGGATAATTAATTTTACATAATATATGAATTAAAAGGCAAAATAGATAATGATTTCTCAATTAATAAGTGAAAATTATAAATAATTGAGAAATAGCTTACATGAAGTTGTAAACAAGTCACCTTTAATATTTTATTTTATCTAAATTGGAGGAAGTACAAAAATGAGAAATGAATAATAAAATATGTTTAATATCTATTTATTGGGGGTCCTTACCTGATTGGTTTCCTTTTTACTTAGTTTGTTGTGGATTTAATACTGATATTGACTTTCTTATTCTATCAGATAGTGAAATAGATCTAAGTGATAGAAAAAACAATTTGAGGGTAATGAATTTTACTATTTCCGATTTTAATGCACTAGCATCTGAAAAAACTGGCATACCAGTTAATATAAAATTTCCTTATAAAGTTTGCGACTTTAAACCGGCGTTTGGTAATATATTCAGCGATTTTTTGACAACATATGATTATTGGGGATACTGCGATTCAGATATAGTATTTGGAAATCTTACAGATTTTATCAATAAAAGAATAGAACAAAAACTAGATTTAGTTTCAGGTTATTCTGATTTTATTTCAGGGCCAATGTGTTTTTTTAAAAACAATTCAACATTAAATGCACTATATAAAAACAGCTTGAATTATAATAAAGTGTTTACTTCAAATACATA
>CAYWBC010000168.1:0-6008 GCA_964456285.1 uncultured Bacteroidales bacterium | reverse complement strand
CGGCCTGGAGTGAGTAAACAGGAGGTTTACGAACGGAAGGCAAGTCCTTGTGGTTTCGTAATATTAATAATCATTTGCATCAAGATCTAATAATGTATATTATATAAAATTAAGGCCAAAGAGGATTCCATGCCCACAGTAAGCAGTTCGCAACTCCCTCCTCCAAAAAACTGGGATGAATTTGAAGACATGTGTGCAGACCTTTTCATGCGTGAATTGGAGGTCCCAAATTTGTTCCGTAATGGACGCCAGGGTCAGCGTCAAGATGGTGTGGACATCTATGGAAGACGTAAAGATGGTAAATATGTTGGAATTCAATGTAAAGGAAAAAGTATTTGGCCTCCGACTAAGCTTACGATTAAGGAAATCGATACAGAAGTTAAAAAAGCACTTAAATTTAAACCGGCTCTTTATGAATTTATCATAGTAACAATTTCACCCAATGATTCCAACATACAATCACATGTTCGTGCTATAACCGAACGTCACAGCATAGAAGGTCTTTTCAGTGTGCATGTCTTTGGATGGGACGAATTGATAAGAAGATTGACAAATTATTCTTATCTCATTGAAAAATATTATGGGTACATAACTAACAATGCAATCTATGATGAAATTAATTCAATTCCACAAAAGACTGCAGATCTTATAAATACGAATACTCCAATTCCGAATGCTTTGATTGACAGTGAAATCAACAAACGCTTGGAGAGATTGAGAAAAATAAGATATTTCAATAATATAAATACAGAAATTGAGGCAGAGGTACTTTCGAATAGTATACAATCGGGTGATTTGAAATACGGTTCACAAAATGTCAAGTCCTATGCATTAGCCTGGTGTGCTCGGATTCTCTCATTTAAGGATACTATTTTAGCGGAAAAAATACTGAACGCTGCTTCACTATTATCAAAAAGTAAAACAGTTGATATTGCTTCAGCCTTTGTATCCGCTGCCAAAGGTGAATATAACAATGCATTAAATAAGCTGTCAAGCATCGATTCACCTGTATCCAGGTCATCGGCTTTTATTATTACAGTTAATAAGCAGGGTGCGGAGAAAGCCTTTAAGTGGATAAAAAAAACGCGCCTGAGCTTCGATGATCTTGATCCGGATGGCAAGTTCACCTTCCTTAATAATTGTATTAAATTGAGAAAATGGCAGCAATTGCTAAATTGTGTAAATACCCTTTCAGATGAGGATTTTTCAAAGACCCCAATACTTTTATATATAGCCGCAGTTGCTTATCTTATTCAAGCAGTTCCTTCTGAATTGCGAATTGCTATTTTACAGCAGATTCCTTTTGATTTACATGAATTCCCGCTTTCATCAGATAAAAATGGTTTATCATTCACCAGAAAGTCCTGTGGATGCTTTAAGAAATGTGCATTTATTGCAGAAAGCCTGGGCCTAAGCCGTATTGTAAATGACGCATCTGACTTTGCATTATGGTTGGAATTGCGCGATCCAGACCAATATGAATCTGCGAAAGAAAAGCTTAAAGAAAGTATGCGTGACCCCGCAATTTCATTAAGAAGATTAAATTTCGCTTTGCAGTTTGGGATAAAACTTGACCTTGAAGCTGTAAATAAGGAAATAGATCGGCAAAGTGCTCTGACCGGAGGAAAATCAGCAGACGCGGCATATGCCCGCTTTGTTTTGGCATTTACTCAGAAAGGACCCGGAGATAGTGCAAACTATATCAAGAATTTTCGAGATCAAATATCGCTGAGCATTAATAAAGAAGTATTAGGAAGCACTGAAGTGGAATTTCTTGTCCACGCCGGCCGAATAGAAGATGCAAAAACACGCCTTGAGGAACTCAAGCAGGAAGACTTAAATCAAGAAATAGTGACAAAATTAAAAAGATTGATTTCAGAAGCAACAGAAAAAGATCCACTCAAAACACGTATAGATGCTTATCAAGCCGACCAATCACTCGCCAACCTATATAATCTAGTCGTATTGCTCGAAGAAAATAAGGATTGGAAGCAACTTTGCCACTATCGTACTGAATTATTCAATCGCACACATTTATTGAAGGATGCGGAAAGACTGGCCTATGTTTTAAACATTAATAAACAGCATAAAACTCTTTCTGATTTATTACGTAATTATCCTGAATTTCTCAGCCAATCCATCTTTCTGCAAACCCTGTGGTGCTGGGTTCTCTTTCGAGAGGGAGAATTGAATGAAAGTATGAAGTGTTTAAAAATACTACAAAAAAACCGTGAAGATCCAAATGATCGATTGCTTGCAATTAAAATTTCTATTGCATCCGGAAACTGGGAAAATTTGGCAATTATTATCGAGCATGAATGGGAAAACAAAGACTTGCGATCTGCTGATGAACTAATACGGGCGGCGACTTTAGCGCAGCAAATTGGATCACAAAGGACAAGAAGTCTTGTTAAGGCTGCAATTAATAAGGCTGACAAGGATGCGGGTATATTTTTAAATGCTTACCACATAGCCATAAATGGCGGATGGGAAAATACTGCTGAAGCTGTGGATTGGCTGCCGAAAGCGATAGAATATTCCGGTGACGGTGGTCCTGTACATAAAATGTCGCTAAACGATATTGTTAAATTAAAACCTGATTGGGATCGTAGAGAAAATGAAATCTTTATGAAAATAAAAAAAGGTGAGATTGATGTCTTCACAGTCGTGCAGGTCTTAAATCGTTCACTCGTCGACCTTTTTTTATTGCCAGCACTTGCAAATATAAATGAAACAGATCCAAGACGGCGGTTAAATATCTATACATACAGCGGTGCAAGGCAAAAGGTGATTAGTGATTTTGAAAGTATTACATTATATGGATCGTCATTATTAACGCTGACATTTCTTGGAGTTCTAAATGAAATATTCAGCTGTTTTGAAAAAATCGTAATTCCACATACAACTCTTGCTTGGCTGTTTGAAGAAAAGCGGAAAACACAATTCCACCAGCCAAGCAGGGTACATAATGCACAGGAATTACGGCAATTGATAGATGAAGGAACTTTATCAGAATTTATCGGCACAGCAAGCGTCAATGCCGATTTAGTTACAGAGATCGGTGAAGGGTTGGCTTCATTAATTGCAGAGGCGGAATCTAATGTTGAAAAAGATCAAGGTCAATCTATTGTTGTTCGTTCATATCCAGTACACCGTATTGATTCTCTCATGGATGAGAAGGCCAATCTCGACCAACATAAAAAATGCTTATGCAGCTGCAATGCGTTAATAGACAAACTAAAACAAAAAGGTCAATTGACAACCGCTGAAGAAAAATCAGCACGTACATATTTAAGTATGCATGAAAAAAGATGGCCTGATGAACCGGAAATTAAAGATGGGGCGATACTTTTTCTTGATACAATCACAATTGATTACTTGCAGCATTTAAAACTATTAAGAAAACTAAAACCGGCAGGCCTCACCGCCATTGTTTCTGCAGTAGAAACAAACGAAATCAAAACCCTTTTTCGATATGCCGGTTTATTGAAGAGTACCGGAAAAATAATTGATGACTTGAGGCGTATGCTTGCAGAAGGTATTGCCAATGGGAAGGTTAATTTATGCCCGCTGCCGATACCACAAGTTGATAATCAAACAGGATTTAGGTCCCCTCCTATTGGCAGTATTATTGGTACTGTTATGAAAGCAGATGTTGTTGTTTCTGATGACCGTTACATCAACTATCATCAAAATATAAAGACCGATTCAATTACCATTCCTACAATAACTAGTTGGGAACTTATTGATACTATGCATTCAAGAGGAAAATTGAAATTAAACAGATTATATATGTATCGCACAAAAATACGTCAGGCAGGATTATTGCTGACACCAATAGAGGAAAATGAATTACTTCACTATCTTGAATCCGCTTCAATCTCATATGGGACTTTATCTGAAACTGCAGAATTGAAAGCGATACGTGAGAATATTTTACAGACAAGAATGACAGGTGTATTGGTACTTCCAAAGGAGGCAAATTGGCTTAATAATATATTGGCAGTTATAATAAAAACCTTAAGACTACAATGGTCTGATGAAATTGACGATACAACCGCACGGGCACGTTCAAACTGGTTGTTCCAGTTTCTTGATTTACAAGATTGGGCTTCAGTATATAATGAAGAAGCCGGTATAAAGATAGCTTCGCGTGATTATGAATATCTATTATGGAGACTACTTCCTATCCCTACCGATACAACCAAAAAAGTTAATGAGAGATACTGGAACTGGATTGATGACACTGTTATAAAACGAATTAAGATAGAAAACCCAGAAATCTTTCTAAAATTAGTACAGAATTACAAAGATTTTATTACAAAGATAATAAATGAGGATTTAAAAAAGGAAATTGAAGGGAATACATCATTGCGTGGAATAGCCGCAGTTTCTGCGCTTAAACATATGCCTACGTCAATCAAGAACGCTTTAATATCTGATACTAATTTTATAAAAGAATATAATTTGATTACAAGAGATACCTTATCCATTAATATAAGAAATGAACATTTTAAACAATCAGAGTTATTGGAAGCTGTTCGTAGGGCTTTTAAGGACCCCTCACAACAATATGTAGTGTATGATTCTGCAAAAAATAAGTGGGATATAAAAGTCGAAGATATGTCCGTGGGTAATATTATTCTTATTAATGAAAAAACCCATATTATATTGGAAAACCTCTTTTCATTATTACCAAATATAGAACAACGCTTATCTGCGCTTGATAAAGCAGCGATAAAAGTAAATCTACCTCGGAATATTACTAAAGAATTACACAAGATAATATCCGAAAATGAAAGAGATGATATTCTATTGGATGAGATTAGTTCGGAGTTAAAAGATACTCCGATTGCTTTTTTTAAATCCATCAAATCTCAATTTAATGACACCATCCTCTTTTCAGCAATAGTTCCAAATTCAATCCAATATTATCACCGTTTAGTCGGTGATTGCAGGAATTATAATAGACTTCCTGAATATGTGAATAATGTTATCAAAAAACACATCGAACAACTCATATCCTGGGATCCTGAGAAAGGGCTGTCTTTAGCGCTACTGTTATCTGCACATTCATCAATTGTAAAAACCATTGACATAAAAAGGGTTGGAAAAGCGGTTACAATAGAGGTTTTTAAACAAATTATTCAAGCAGGAGACTTTTTCTCTAAAATTGGAGCAATAGAAATAGGTGTATCAAAACTAAACGAATGGCCCGAAATAGAGCCATATATTATCAATATTATTGAACAAATACGAGATGATGATCCGAATGAACAAGGAAGCAAATTCAACCTGATATCTTCACTCATAATACTTGTTGACGGGGATCTTTCTTTTAATAAATTATTCAATGAAAAACCTCCTTTTTGGAGACGGCTTGCATCTATAGCTCACGCAGCGCTTGTTGAAAGATGTATTGTGGATATTCATTTAGATGTAAATGAGTTAATTACAAAAATAACCGCATTTCGAGGAGAACAGTATTATTTACAAAATTTTTGCGACTTACGACGTGAACCAAGATGGTTTCCAGAATTTATATCTGCCGTGCAAATTAAAGCAAAATTTATCAGACGTATTTGGAATACGGCTCAAGAAAATGCTGAAATAATCAATTCATTCCCAAAACTTAAAAAGCTTATAATGGACAATAATCAAAAATCCATTAAAAGTATTATGGAATTGACGTTCTTACCTTATCCTGGTCCTCTTGAAGGAGGAATCGAGAGTAAAAAAACTCTACCATCCAATATAGAAAAAGAAATCAAGTATATTTTAACTACTGACCAAATAGAACCGGACTCATTTTATGGCATAATAAATGCAATAAGTTTATTTAAAATGAAGCATGATTATTCAAAATTAATTACAAAAGCATTGCAGCAGGCAAAATTTCATGTGAAAATTAGCAAAAATATAGAGCTTATTCTCCCTATACTAACAGGACTCTCAAGATTAGCTGCAATAAATAGAAATTCTGATTTAGCATCTGAACTACGAAAATT
>CAYWBC010000167.1:0-6038 GCA_964456285.1 uncultured Bacteroidales bacterium | reverse complement strand
TTCCCAATCATTTTGTTGCGAAGAAGATTTTTGAACTGCTAGATAAACATTCCTCTAACGGCCTGTACGAAAAAACTGTTCGTGTCCTCTGTGGTTTTTTAAGGCGGGTTTTTATGATTGTTGAAGATATCCATGAAGAGGAAGCAAATGATGAACCCATAGATGAAGTAGTAACGCGCAAAAACTTTAACGAAACTGCATTTTTCTATCCTCATTTAGAAACGAATGACAGTGGAGAAGTTACTATAGATTTCACAATACCCGAAGCGCTTACCCGATGGAAAATGATGGGTTTTGCGCATACTAAGGACTTTAAAACAGGAACCATCAGCAATAGCCTGATAACGCAAAAAGATGTTGCCATTATGGTAAATGCGCCTCGCTTTCTACGCGAGAACGACACCATAGAATTTGCTGCCAAAGTCAATAATTTAACCGAAGACACCATAACTGGTTATGCACTTATTCAATTGTTCGATGCGCTAACAAATAATCCTATTGACAACCAACTGCTTCTTTCCGAATCTAAAATTCCCTTCTCCATTGAAAAGGGACAAAGCATGGGCCTTCGTTGGAAATTGGTAATTCCATCAGGAATTCAGGCGGTGAATTATAAGGTAATGGCCAAAGCCGGACAACATACCGATGGAGAAGAGAATATATTGCCTGTTTTGGTAAACAGTAAATTAGTAACCGAGAGTTTACCTTTTATGCTAAGACCGCAAGAAACCTCTGAGTATCGATTCGATAAAATGGTTGATCAAAAGTCTTCTACATTAAGAAATGAAGCTTATACAATTGAATTCACTTCGAATCCGGCCTGGTATGCCATTCAGGCAATGCCCTATTTGATGGAATATCCTTATGAGTGCTCTGAACAGTTATTTTCAAGGTTCTTTGCGAATTCGCTTTCAACAAAAATCATGAATAGTTCGCCTCGTATTTCGGAAATATTTAATACATGGAAAACGACAAATTCAGAATCCTTAGTTTCTAATCTTGAAAAGAATCAGGAATTAAAAGAATTACTCATACAGGAAACACCCTGGTTGCGAAATGCAGCAAGCGAGACGGAACGAAAGAACCGACTTGGTCTGCTCTTCGATTTAAACCATATGAGCAATAATATTAATTCAGCCTTTTTGAAACTTCAAAACAAACAAACCCCTAATGGCGGGTTTACCTGGTTCGATGGAATGCCGGATAACCGTTACATAACTCAGTATATTGTTACGGGTTTGGCTCAATTGCAACACTTAAGCGCTATTCAATCCGGCAATAAACAAGAAGTCGACCAAATGATTCAGAAAGCTATCAAGTACCTTGATGCCCGGATTATTGAAGATTATGATCATTTATTAGAATTGGAGCGTAAAGGCATAATTAAAATGGAGGATGATCACCTTTCAATACTACAAATTCATTACCTCTATGCGAAAAGCTTTTTTGCTCCGGTTAAGCCCGATGAGAATTTAAAAGTAGCCTATGATTATTTCTACAATCAGGCAAAAACCTATTGGCTGCTTAAAAGCGAGTATGCTCAAGGTATGATATCCATTGCTTTGAATAGAAACGATGACAAAGATGTATCTATGAAGGTTATAAATTCGCTTTCGAACAGGGCCATTCGTTCCAAAGAATTGGGAATGTATTGGTCGAATAATCGCTATGGGTATTTTTGGTACCAGGCGCCAATTGAAACCCAGGCGATGCTAATCGAGGCTTTTCATGAGGTAGCAGCTGACACAGCATCGATGGAAGAAATGAAGATATGGCTGTTAAGGAATAAGCAAACTACCGATTGGAAGACCACAAAGGCTACCGTTGCTGCGATTTATGCATTAATATTACGTGGAACAGATCTTATTTCTGAAACGAAGGTATTAGATGTAGAAATTGGCGGAAAATCGCTCCAAAGCATAAAGGATATTTCTGCTGATGCGGGGACAGGATATGTAAAAGCTACTTTTAGACATAGCGAGATACAAGCCAAAATGGGAGAGATTAAAGTACGCAATCCTAATAACGGTGTAGCATGGGGAGCAGCCTACTGGCAATATTTTGAAAACCTGGATAAGATTACATCTGCTGAAACAAATCTTAAAATCATTAAGAAACTGTTTATAAAAGAATTTACTAATTCAGGTGCGTCCCTAAGAGAGATTAATCCGGATAGCCCTATAAAAGTAGGTGATGAAGTGGTTGTCAGAGTGGAAATTAGAGCCGACAGAGATTACGAATATGTACATTTAAAAGATATGCGGGCCTCAGGATTTGAACCAATAAGTACAGTTTCAAAATATAAGTATCGCGATGGATTAGGTTATTATGAAAGTGTGAAAGATGCTTCGGAAAATTTCTTTATTGGCTATATGCGAAAAGGCGTTTATGTATTTGAATATTCTCTGCGCGCAACGCATGCAGGGTATTTTTCGAATGGTATTACAACAATGCAATGCATGTATGCACCGGAGTTTAGTTCACACTCTGAAGGAATACGTATTGAAATAAAGAAGTAGAACTTAACTTGATATAGAGATTCAACTCTTAATCCTATAGGTATTGCAGTCTTATATGCAAAAATTTGGTTAAAATTTCATTTCTAAGCAATTTGTACGTGCAGTTCACAAATAATTATTCTCTAATAATTATTACGAAACAGACTTTTACCTAACATAGGTAACCAATTGTGAAACTATTATTTGGATATAAACAAATTAAAAGTCCCCAAAACCCAATGTAAAAAAGATCATGACTTTCACTCAACATCCGTTCTGAAAGGAGATGCTGGCAATCCCTCCTTATTATAAAGATTAGCTCCCTCAGGATTGTCGGCCCAAGCATACCTGACAGCAACAGGTTTTGGAACCTTATCACTCCAAATAATGAGCTTGTTGTTTTCTATTTTGGCCTTTGCCCATACAAATTTTTTGTCGGAGCCTGCAATTGCAAAATACTTCAATTCTCCACCTCCTTTTACTTCCAATCCACTTCCAATTTCTGAGAAAGACAGAATAGCTTTATTGTCTTCAATTTCCATGGATTGAAACAAGGGCCCTGAAGAGACTATATCGTCTTTGTAAGCTACTTTTTGAGCTGCAAGCGACAATCTATATGCAACATCTTTTTTATTCATTGGATGAATATCATTCCATTCACCCAAGTCAATGGCTACCACCATAGCTGTATTGGGCAAAGTCAGAGCCTGGGTCTGGGCTTCTCGGGCCATCGCCCAGTTGCTTTCAGATGGATAATCGCGAGGCTCCATGAAATTGTGTAGTTGTACATACAGGAAAGGAAAATCTCCCTGGTTCCATTTGTCTCTCCAATTATTAATGAGGGCCGGAAATAATGTCCGATATTCTATGGGTCTTTCGGCGTTAGATTCGCCCTGATACCAAATTACTCCTTTTATGGAAAAGTTTAGAAGAGGTGATATCATTCCATTGAATAAGCCTGTAGGCTTCCATCGAATAAAAGTCTGACCTTTGAGTGGATCCATCTTCGCTCCCAGTTTATATTGCCATGCTCCTTTTAAGTCAATTTTCATTTTCTCAACAACCAGTTCATAAGGCTTATCCAAAACAAATCCTCCCCTGCCTTCATTACTAATTACCCTGACAACAATGGTATTGGTTCCTTCTGTTAGTATATTCTCAGGTACATCATACCTTCTTGGAGGATACATATAGCCAACCGAACCAACAAAAACACCATTTACAAAAACAGAATCAGCATCTACGATTCGCCCCAAATTCAGTTTTGCAGGTTTTCCAGCCAATGAGTCAGGTATTTCTATATTTTTCCTGAACCATATAACACCGTTCACTTCTCCTAATTCTCTATCAGCCCAATATCCCGGAATTTCCATTACCGGCCAGTCTGATGTATTTAAGTTAGGATCATACCAGGGATTAATAGAATCAGAATAACCTTCATCTAATTGTCTGAGCTTTCTATACCATGCACCGATCCTCTGCCTGTCATCCTCAATAATCTGCTGAATAAGCGTGGTATCTTTAAATCTTTGTAATTCATCATAGTGAACCGGGAACTCCTTAAGAGCATCTTCACTTATCCATGCCTCGGCAGGTGAACCACCCAGGCTGGATCTGATAATGCCTATTGGTACTTTGTACTTATTGTAAAGATCATCAGCGAAAAAGTAGGCAATCGCAGAAAAACTCAAAATGTTATCAGGTCTCACAGATACCCAATTGCCATAGGATACATCTTCCTGGGGGGCATGAAAATCATACTTCGTAGGTACTACAAAATAGCGTATACGAGAATTATCAGCGTTTTCTATTTCCAGGGCATAAAGTGGACTAACCCTTTTCATGTTTATGTCCATCTGCGACTGGCCTGAGCAAACCCAAACATCGCCAATAAGAATATCCTTTATAATAATTTCATTGCTGGCACTTATTTCCATAGTATGAGGGCCGCCGGCTTTCAAACCGGATAATTCAATTGCCCATTCTCCGTATTCATTCGCAGATGTTTGATATACAGAATCAATAAACTTTATTGTTATTTCCTCGTGATTTGCAGCCCATCCCCATATTTTAACTTCTGTATCCCGTTGAATAACCATTCCGTCACTGATTAGTTTTGGAAGTGTTACCTGAGCTAAAACTGATAGTGGAACAAGAAAAATAAGCAACGAAAAAAAATGCTTTAGCTTGTCTTTAAGGATTGAATTCATCGAAATTTAATTTATATAGGTTAAGTATCATTAAGAAAGAGCAATTTAAGAAAAAAGATTAAATCAATTGCATTAAGTTGAAACTCAGAAACCTGCTTTTCCTTACTATTAATGGCATATTGTTGCAATACATTTACATCATCCATCCTTAACATTTAAATACCTTGAAATATTGGAAAAATAAATACATTGCACTTTATCAGGCAAAAAAAGCTAAAACTATGCGTGAAAAAATGATAATATCACTCCATTCACTGATAATCCTTCTGATTTCAATAGGGATTACATCATGTAAAAAAGAAGAATCAGTCACTGTGAACTTTAATGTTTCTCCAACTTCTATAGAGTTTGAAAAAGTGGGAGGAAGTATGGAAATACAAATTACCTGTGGTACCACCTGGACTGTATCAGATACGTCTGATTGGTGTGATGAATCAGTATATTCTTCAGCTGGCACTGCCACAGTAACAATCACAGCAGAAGCCCATAAAGATAGCGTCTATCGCTATAGTACATTATTTGTTGAAGCTGAAGATGTTATTAAAGAAGTAAAGATTACCCAGATAGGATCCGGCAGCACAGGAATTACATACGATATTTCTCCGGATAAGACTGATATGCGTGATATTTCCGGCCAGGTAATGGCACTGGAAATGAAAACCGGCTGGAACATAGGAAATTCTCTGGATGCAATTGGTGGGGAGACAGCATGGGGTAATCCTTTAATTAGTGAAAGACTAATTGATTCTGTAAAAGCAGCCGGATTCAACGCAATCCGTATTCCTGTTGCCTGGAGCAAATTTTCTGATGAAACTAATTTTACAATTGAAGAAAGCTGGTTAAACAGGGTGGAAGAAGTAGTGAACTATGTCCTGGACAGGGATATGTATGCTATTTTTAACATTCATTGGGATGGTGGTTGGATACAGCCAACCTACGAAGATGAGGAATATGTTAACAACCGTCTGGCCAAAATGTGGAAACAGATTGCTGCACATTTTCGCGACTACAATGACTACCTGCTTTTTGCCGGTACAAACGAAGTTATGGTCAATAATGATTACGGAACACCTACCCTTGAATACCGCACCGTTCAAAACGGCTATAACCAGACATTTGTTAATACAGTGCGAGCTACTGGTGGTCGAAATGCCTACAGACAACTTGTAGTGCAAGGATTCAATACAAATATTGATCATACTGTGAACTTTGCTGTAATGCCAACCGATGTTGTACAAGGACGATTGATGATGGAAGTACATTATTACGATCCTTATGATTTTACGATAAATGAAGGCAGTACAAAATGGCAATGGGGTGAGATTGCAAC
>CAYWBC010000166.1:0-6109 GCA_964456285.1 uncultured Bacteroidales bacterium | reverse complement strand
ATCAAGATATGGCAACAATTTTAAAAGCAGATCAAAGAGAATATAAAGAAAGTCCTAATAAGATTGACAATTACAGAATTTTCACGGATGTATCAAGAATTAAAAAAGGAATAAATCCTGAAAACCTGAACTTTGATTTAAGACAATTAAATCCTGACCAATATTCTGCTCCATACCATTTCCATCGATATGCAGAAGAACTTTTTATGATTATTTCAGGCTCTTCAACTTTGAGAACTCCAAATGGATTAGATATTGTAAATAAAGGTGATTTGATATTTTTTGAAAAAGGGAGATCTGGAGCTCATCAATTATATAATCATACTACTGAAAAATGTATATATCTGGACATAAGGACTTATATCGGATATGATATTGCTGAATATCCTGATTCGGACAAAATTCTGTTAGCCCCATCATTTGAGATTTTTAATAAAGATATGCAAGCAAGCTATTTTGACAGAGAGGAAAATATTAAAGCTAAATGGAAACAAATTGAGAATAAAAATGAATAGCGCTCGTCGCTAACACTCTTCTAAGGAAAAACTTAATTTTAATTAAAAAAGTCCCACAAAACCCAAGAATAATACATGAAAAATAATACTAGAGCATTCATATCAATTTTAGTTAGTATCTCATGTGTGGTTTCTGTTGTTTTGATTAACCGGGAAATTGCTTTAAGGTATCTGTCTTCTGGTGGAAAGACACAAGCCCTATTTGGAATAGTTGAATTGATAAGTTACTATTATAAGTATCTATTCTTAGTATTAAGCCTATTGTCAATTCTGTTTGCAATAAAAGCCAAAAGAAAAAAAGAAAACATCCATATGGTTCGAATTGCATTTATTCTGGCCATATTATCAATAGTCCTAATTTGCACTAGAATTTGGAAAATTATGATTTAATTGTAACCAATCAAATGAATATATTATACTAAATAATAGCCCCACAAAACGCAAATATTATATCACTCATAGATAAAATGAAACCAAAATCAATGATATGAAGACAAGTTATTGCACAATATTGACATTCCTATTTTCTTCTTTTGTTCTAACAATTAGTGCCCAAGAGAATGAAAAAGCAAGGGATACGTTTAACTGGAATATTTTTGAATCAAACTCGACAATTCATAAAGATTCAATTCAACAGATCGATTTGCAGGGTAATTGGATTATTCAGAAAATCAATATTTATGGAGACTATTTGATAGGAAGTAAACCAATTAATAATGGACAAGCTGGTACATTAGAAATAAAAGGTGACAAATGGAGGAATACTCTTACTGGCAATTTTCATACTTTCCGAATAAACCAAAACAAGATAATCTTCAATTCAGACAACAGATCTGATACAGCATACATTAATAGAATTACTAAGAAAGATCTGGTAATAAGTTATAAAAGCGATAACGATTATAAACAGTATTATTATCAAAAATGATTTAACATGGTACTCTTTCTTGCACTCTTGTATAGGAAAACTAGTTTTAGTAAATAAAGTTCCACAAAACCCAGATTTTAACAAACTTAAAGAAACCAAACGATACAAAAATTTCTTCTTTGCAGATGCAACCTTTAAAAATCTATTCAATAAATAGTATATGTTAAAAAGAAAAATATGTTATGGATTTATCTCTCTTTTCCTGACTAATCTATCATTCGCAAAGGATAAGCTGTCAATAGAGTTAAACCTAAAACCTCAGATAACAACTTTTATTGGCAATAATGATTTTTTAAATTCAGAGACTATAAAAAGACAGGCTGATTTTAAGTTGGGATACGGCTTAGACATAGATTTTCATTTAATTGAGAAATTATCTGTCGGATTGGGCGTTTATTATAATCCCCAGGGTATTAAAGAAGAAACAATAGAATATGAAACTTCTGATTTTGAACATTACTTTCACGCTGATATGAAATATTTAAGAATTCCATTGAATTTTAAATATTATTTTCTGCAAACTGAAAATTATAATCTTATCTTTTCAATAGGGGTTGGTTACAATTATTTGTTAGATGTTAGTGACGATTTAAGATTGGCTATTGGATTTATTAGCACTCCTATTTCTGATCCACAAGAAAGATATAATAAATATTTTATTGATGCTGGCTTGTCGGTTGAATATGATTATAAAATTCTTGATAGATTGTATCTTATTTCAAAGATTGAGGGAATATTAGGTTTAACCAGATTCCATGCCCCTTATAGGATAGCTTCAAATGCTAATGTTGATATCAATTCAAGAATTCTTAGTGTCGGAATAAGTATTGGGTTTGGTTATTTGTTTTGATAAAATAATCCCCCGCTGCCGCACAAATCCTTTCGTATGGCTTTACGAAAGAATAAACGAGCTATAGCAATATGTAAAAAGTCCCATAAAACGCAAATAAAGGAACAGAAATTACAGAATTTGACACTCATATGTATATTAGCTGTTCATAGTACATAAATAAGTTATAGCACATCTAAACAGTCCATTATGAAAACAATACTAGCATTATTTGTCTTGATTCTATTATCAAGTAGGATATTTGGACAATTGCAAGTAGATGCCGGCAATGATACTATACTTTGTGTTGGTCTGTGGGGTTATGATACAATAGAAATTGGCGGAAATCCAACAGCTTCTGGAGGAGTTGAACCTTACGTTTATTCGTGGTCGACAAATTATTCAGTTGGCTCACTCTCATTCCCTGCATCTCGCTTTCTGGATGATACCACCAAATCTAATCCAAAGTTGGTAGGCATTTCAAGCAAAGACATTAATTTTAAACTTACGGTAATCGATGATATTGGAACCCAAGCCAAGGATAGTATTACAATTAGGTTTTCAAGATATGTTTATATACTAACTGACTGTTATTATTATATTAATCAAGGAGATACAATAAGCTTATGGGGTACTATGAGTGGAGGGATTGGACCTCTAAGCTATACCTGGTATCCAAATTATAATATCTCTGATACAACAACAGCTAATCCATCAGCATGGCCTGATATAACTACCAATTATTTTGTTTATGCTACAGACTCTTTAGGATGCGAGTCTGCAACTTCAAGTTGTTGGATATCAGTAAGTCCTACAGGGATTATATCGATTCAAGAAGATTTAACAAATTCAATAGTTTTCCCAAATCCTATTGAAAATAATTCAATCATTTTATTTGATAAGGTGATTGCAAATGACTTGAGTATACAAATAGTTAATACTATTGGACAAACCGTTCTTATTGATAAATTTTCTTCAAATCAATACCTGATTGGAGATAAAATATTAAATAGGGGTATTTATTTCTATATGATTAAGAGTGATTCTAATATTATTTCACTTGGAAGATTTGTTAAAGAATAAATGCGCTAAAGCAATATGAAAAAAGTCCCATAAAACGCACTCTTATTGTTAGAATAATTAAAAAAAGTAATTTTAGTGTTCGATAGAAAATAGTTGATTATTAATCAATAATAAAACTATTAAAGTTATAATGCAATTTGGACATGTTGTTATTTAAGTGTCAAATACACTCAACAAATAAATCAATCATAATCGGATTTATTTGTTGCATGATATTCATCTTGCTTCCTGCTCAGGAACCAAATAATTATTTAATACAAGGCATTGTTTCAGATAGTTTAAATGGTGAAACCCTAATAGGTGTTAACGTTTATTTAAAAAGCTCTGGAGAGGGTACCGTAACCGACAATTCTGGCTATTATAGCATCTATATACCTGGCAATAAACAAGTATTGGTTTTTAGCTATATTGGATATACTTCAAAAGAAGTACCTATTCAAACCGATAAGGATATTGAACTCGATATTAAGTTACAAACAAAATTAACGCAATTAGATGAAGTTCATATTATTGCACAAAGAAAGTTTTTCGGCAACATGGATTATGGCAGAGAAATCCCATCTATTAATGCCGAAGTAATTGCCAGGCAAAACGTTAACAATGCATCTGATATACTACATGCCCGTCTGGCAGGTGTATGGGCTACAAATACTTCTGGTGCTCCCGGCGATCAGCAGAAAATTCGTATTCGCGGTCAGAGTTCGTTCTTCTCTTCATCCGAACCTTTGTACGTGGTTGATGGTGTTCCTGTACCAATTGTGAACCTTTCAAGTCTTGGTATTGCCGATTTAAATATCCATGATATTGAAAATGTTACTGTATTAAAAAATGCTTCTTCAGCCTCACTGTATGGTTATCAGGGAGGAAATGGAGTGGTGCTGATCGATACCAAAAAAGGAAGCAGAAAAGAAATCAGTTTTTCTACCAAAATAGGTTACCAGTGGTTCAATAATTTTTACAACCTTATGTCTTCTGAAGAACAGCTTACCTCTTTTGATTCGGCATACAGTAAAATGAATTTACGCATGCGATTTTATTATCCTGAAATGTCAGATACTCTCTGCAATCGGGATTGGCAAAAATATATTTTCAGAACAGGTTTTACAACTGAGTATCAGCTCTCCGCTTCAGGTTCTTTGCATAAAATCCGGTATTATATTTCCGGAAATTACCTGAAACAATCTGGCATTATGCCTAATTCAAAATACGAAAGACTTACGGGTAGCGTAAAGCTAAGCAGACAGTTTTTTAAAAAGTTTGTTTTAGAAGTCGGTTACAGAGCCAGTAAACAAATAAATGAAAACAATCAAAATATTTATCAAGGAAATCGTGTGGTATTTGAAGGAATCAGCAAATCACCCTGTATGGAATGTACTCCGGATTCATTAATTGAAAATGATAATGGTCTTACAAACCGTATTTATTATGATTATACTCAATTGAAACTTCCTTATTTACCCAGTTCAATAATTTCTCAAAACAATCATAGTATAGACATTAACAATCAGTCTTTCAACTTATCAGCAAAATACCAAATTAATGATTACTTCAGTATCAATACTTTAGGTTCTTTTTTATACCGGCATTCAAATTATGATATGAAGTATAAATATATTTATTATACCAGTTTTGGGAGTCTGCCTTACGACATATTATTGAATAGCAGAGAGGAAGTTATCCTGATTAATCATCAATATAATATTTCCTATTTCAGGACTTTTAAACAACATGAAGTTGGTATTGTAGCAGCGTACAGGTTTTATGAAGACAATTTATGGTGGCGCGTGGATACGTTAGAGGGAACACTGAACAGCTATTCTTACCTTAGAAACTCAATGGCGTCATACGGTGTTGACGGTTCTGTGCTCCGTCTGATGAATTCCTATTTGTGCAATGCAAGTTACAACTACCATAAAAGATATTTTTTATCTGTTGTGGCTAATGTTAGCCGGATTAAGGAAGGTCTTCATATTGATTATTATACATTTTTTCCATCCCTGGCAATAAGTTGGGATATAGCACAGGAAAACTTGCTGCAAAAAATTAAATGGCTTAATCGTTTTAGCTTGTATGTTAATTGGGGAAAAAGTGGAAATTACCCGTTAAACAGTTTGGCAAACGATCTTTACCGGAAAGTTAAAACCACTTATGGCACAACAACAGATACTTATCCTGCTGTATTTCAGTTTGCCAACCACTACCTAAAACACGAAAATACAACTGAAACAAGTTATGGAGTTATCATAGGCCTGTTCGATGAAAGAATCCGTTTAAGTACTGAGTTATATTCAAAAAAGATCAATAATCTTATAATGCAGAGAGATATTCCTCATTATTACGCAGGAGGCAACCAATACATTAATATCGGAAAAGTTTCAGCTACAGGCTCAGAATTCGGTGTAGAAGCAAATCCTGTTAGCCATAAAAACTTTTCATGGTTTCTTAATTTCAATCTTTCCTTTTCAAGACAAATAGTCGATCGTTTATCAGAAGATGGGACACTAACATTTCATGATAATGATATACTTATACCAACATTTATTATCAAAGAAGGTGAGGAACTGGGAGATATATACGGATACAAGTGTCTGGGAAAATGGACTCCGGCTGATGAGAATTATGAAAATATGAAAGGAGATATGACTTGTCTTACAAATCCTGATATTGGTTATCTTGGAGAATGGCCTTGCTTTGCTACACTTCCTCTTGATGCAGGAGAGACTTTAGATGTATACAGCTATCTTCTTCAAGTTC
>CAYWBC010000165.1:0-6111 GCA_964456285.1 uncultured Bacteroidales bacterium | reverse complement strand
ATTTTGATCGTTCCGGTTTAAAAAGTGACTCTTTGCACACGGAGTAAAAAAACTACGCTAAAAGCGTGGGTAGTATTTAGCTTACTATTAATCTCCAGATACCAAATACCAGGATGAAAAACACAATGAATGTAAGCAGTCCGATAATCGAATTGATTCTTGCATTCCCTTTATAATATTCTTTAATTGATTTCTTTTTATCGCCAAAAATTCGTCTGATAAAAGCTCCAAGGAAAGACAAAACAGCAATTTATGAGCATAATTTTGATTAAAAGCTTGTTTTTATCTTAGAATTCTCAAAGGTGTTAACCGGGGGTATAGGAGCATTGTATACTATGGCTCAACTACCGGCCATCTTCAGGATAGCGAGATTTTTTGCGCCATGCAACCCATGTTTATTTATGTAGTGCCTTGTTCCAAAGAGATTACTCTTCCATGGTGGGCCTGACATAGCATCAAATTAACCAGTGGCACGTTTCAGGTATTAATTCAGTGAAACTATAAAATCAGTTAATGTTGAATCGTTTGAGAAATTACCCTTTGTTTTAATTTTGCTAAGCGCCATCATATCATCCGGACAAAATTCTTTTGAACAATCTCGCTGGTACTTCTCAGCCATAATTGCATTCTCAGATTGGCTTATCAGGTTTTGATCTGCAAGCAGATCTTTGTAAACGATTTTGGTTTTTACTACTTCTATCGTGTTTGTTTTCTCAAAAACAACTGTATCAGTTTTTTCAATGAATACAGTATCAATCAAAGTGATTAATTCTTTCTTACTTGTAGACTGATTCTTTGATATCAGGAAAGCAATGCCAAGTATAAGAAGGATTGCCGCAGCGATTTTATACAATTCAACAGGATATACAGCAAGCTTTTTTAATGAAAACCCTTTGCCTTTTTGAGGGGAAACCGGATTTTTCGAAAAAAGACCATTCGTATCTGATATTGTTGAGCGTATTGTAGCATACTCTGCATATGAGATGTGTTTTAAAACAAAAGATTTATCAATCTCCGACAATTCTTCAAAATCAAATTGTTCAACCAGATCGTATATCTTCTCCATCGCTTGTTCTTTTTTCATAATGCTATTCTTTATAATGCTTGGATAATTCTTTTGTAGCATGAAACAACCTCGATTTAATTGTGCCTTCGGGGCATTGATAAATCTCAGCCATTTCTTTAATTGTAAGCTTGATTTTAAACCTTAATACAATTAAAGATCGTTGTTCTTGTGGCAGGCATTTTATGCATTCACTCAGTCTGAATTCTCCTTCATTTAATTCTTCATACTTGAGTGAAGAGCTTTGAACATGAACTTGATATTTACTTACAACCTCTAATTTTCTGTATTCATTTTTACACATATTTGATGCAATCCTGAATATCCAGGGTTTAAATGGCTGGCCGGAATCAAATTTGTCAGGCGATTCCAAAATTTTGATAAACAAATCATGGGCAAAATCTCTTGCCTTTTCATTGTCTCTGCCTAATGCAAAGAAGAAATAGTTGATCAGGCTATCTGTATGCCTCAAATACAGGCAATCAAAAGCTTTTCGCCTTTGATCGCCGTTTGTTGTTCTGTAAACTTCTATTAATTCTTCGTCGGAATACGATTGCATATATTTATTCAAATACTTCAACTGCTTTTTGCTTCCATTCTTCACCGCCTTTTTCAGCAATCAATAAGCCCAATTCCTTTATTTCGTTTGCCTTTTCAGTTTCTTCGCTTAGGGAGTAGTGTTGATAAAGCTTGATAATTCCCGGCAGATAATTTACATTGGTATTATTCACAATTCCCTGGCTAATATCATAGTTAAATTGATTGCGAACGTAATCCAGCGCATATTTGTTTTCGAAGTTATTTTTTAGCAAAGCGATATTATCTAAATTTTCTTTCGAATATTCCATAACAAGACCAACAATATAAAGGTTTTCATTGTATTCCTGGAATTGTTTCCAGGCCGGAGTACTTGTATATAGTGGCAATTTATCGGGTTTGTTTTTAATAATATGGTCAGATATTTCTTTCTGAGTTTCAGAAGCTGCCTTATTTTCGTATTCAACCAAGAATTCAGGGATATTGAGTTTTTTGAACACACTGTTCCTGTATTCCGGAATTGTTAGCAGAGAAACATTTAATACTGTAACATCGGGTCGAATACCTAGTGCATCCTGCAACATCCAAATAGGGAAAGTATCGTTATCACCAAATGTAATGATTGCACCTCCTTGTTTCATACTCATCAATACATTGTAATTGTAGTTTAGAATACCAGAAGAAAGGTCATTCGACTTAAACCATATTTTATTAAACTCTGCTCGTTTGTCCTCGATATTATGCGTCTCATAATACACAACAAATTCATCGTAGGTATCAGGATTATCTGGTTCCAATTCATATGCCTTTTGAAGAGCCTCCAGTCGTTCATTGTTGTTTGGGTAACCTTCTTTTATGATCACATAATATGTGAAGGTGTTAGGAATAGTTTTAGAAATTAAATCAGTTATTTCATCAGCTTCTTTTAAATATTTACTTTCCTCTGTCCAGCTTTTATACTTTTCACATTCTGGTGTTTTACAATGTGAGAAGGTCATTCTTGCATACCGGTTGGCCTTGTAATAATAATACCAGGCTATTTCATTCTTTTCATTTTTCTCAATTTCATTCCACCATAGTTTAGCTTGTTCTACAAAAAATGAATGTGATTTTGTTTCTTTAGCAATAGAATAGACAGGTTCAGGCTTTTGAGCCAGGATATAATTGAGGCTTAGAAATACAATCAGAAATAAACATATGAATCGTTTCATTGCTTTTGATTTTTTAAGTTTAACAAATTGCCTATTCAATACGCGTTATTGAATTTATTACACTTTAAATACACCTTCATTTGCAAAACGTTCAAAGGATTAATAAAAAATATCAAAATATCTTCGCAACCATATACAAAATAAAGTACAATAAAGTGAGGCATGTAAAACTTTCAGTACTAATTTTAGACTGAGAACCACAAGAATTCTTTTGATACGACTTAGCTTAGTTTTTTTCTTACAACATATTGTTGCTCCAGCTCTTTTACTATTTTGAAATTATATTTTTCATACAAACTTAAGGGTCCCACATAATGGCCTTCACATGATAATTCAACCTTTCTGGGATAGGCTTCAATGCAATCATACTTTTTCAAAGCAAAATCAGCACAGATTTGTTGCAGAATCTTTTCCGCAATTCCTTTTCTTCTGAAATCAGGGCTAATCAGGAAACAGACGATGGCACAAACTTTATCATTTATACTGTCAGAAAAATCGGAGTCTCTCATTAATCTCTCATAGTTTGATCTGTCATTTACATTGCACCATCCAACGGGTTTGCCATCTGAATAAGCTAAATATCCGGTCATCTTCCCCTCAGTAATGTATTTAATAACGCCATTGCGATTGTCTTCTTTATTCCACTGTTCATTTGTTCCTGTAAAATGAAAGGAATAGCAATAACATTTTGACCAACCAGGATTTTCAGTGAATACCATAGTATCAAAGAAATACAAATAATCTTCGAGTAATTCTGGCGATAGGGGTTTGATTGTGAGATCCATAAGTTTTTATTTGTCAGCTTATATAAATAGTTAAAGCAATTTTTGGTAGGCAACTACATCCAGTATTTTCCCGAACTTTTCGCCCACTTGTTTGAAATGTGCGCATTTCTCAAAACCGCATTTTTCACACAAGGCAATGCTATTTTTGTTCTCAGCAGTGATCACCCCGATCAATACTTTAAAACCTGAGATTTTGGCAATACCTTCTAGCTCATTCATTGCAAACCAGCCAATTCCTTTTCCGGTAAAATCGGGTTTCAGGTAGACTGTAAGCTCTGCAGTCCGATTGTATGCTTGCCTGTTTTTATATGGAGAAAGATAACAAAATCCACAAACCTTATTGTCGTATTGAATTAAATAGGATTTGTATTTGGGATGACCAATTTTAATATTCTCCTTTAGTTCAGTTATCAATAGCTGATCTGTATGAAAGCTTGCAGTAGAATTCAGGATATAGTAATCGTATATCTCTTTTACGATTTGTAAATCTTTTTCTTGAAGTTCAATTAATTGTGGTGTCATTGATTTCCATTTGCTATTATATTTTTTCTGGATGCCTTGTCATGCAAGGCATGTTACTCCTTGCTTTAACATCCCTGCGCAGGCAGGGATCCAGAATAGAATAGGAGTCCTTATTCCTTTTCCGGATGCTTTGTCAGCCCATACTTCTGACATTCCTGACGAAGCGTAGCGGAGATCAGGAATCCAGAGATCTAATTATTCCCAATCCTCAAACAAATCATTCCATCTCGGATTATCCTTTTCAATTAGTTTTAATTTCCAGGCTCTTTTCCATTTTTTCATCCTTTGTTCTCTGATAAATGCATCGTCAGAGTTAACAAATTCTTCAAAATATACGAGTTTATGTACATTGTATTTCGCTGTGAATCCACTTACACATTTGTCTTTATGCTCCCGAACACGTCTTTGAAGATCGTCTGTAAATCCAATGTAGATGGTTCCATTTCGTTTACTTGCAAGGATGTAAACATAATATGATTTCATTGCCTGAAATTGCTTACAAATACTAATGTAGTTATTATTTGTTAATTCCTGGATGCCTTGTCAAGCAAGGCATGTTGCCCCCTACTTTTAACATCCCTGCGCAGGCAGGGATCCAGCTTTTTTGTATTATGCCAGCATCCTTATCCTCCTAAATGCCATGTCATTGTTTTCTTTTGAGATCAACTGAATTTAAAAATTGACTCAGCACCTTAAAGTATGCATCCGGATTATCAGTAGTTTTTGCATGTCCGGCTCCTGGTATAATTGCACTTTGAGCTCCTTCCACTTTTTTCTGAAAACCGTAAAGAGTTTCAGCACGTACTTCGTCATATTCTCCTGCAACAAAAAGAACAGGAAGCTTTAGCTCATGAAGGCGATCTGTACGGTCAAAATCTTTGAGTGTTCCTGTTGCGGTAAATTCAGTTGGTCCCCACATGTAATAATATATAGCACCATTGAATCCTTTGGATCCCTTACAGTCAGTAGTGGAGCCTGTTGGTGGCCAGTTTGTTCTTGATAAATAACGTGTATAGAAGGAATCGGTAGCTGCTAAGTATGCAGGAGTATAATATTGCTTCAGTGCTTCATATTTGTTAATGGTATCCTGTATTTCAGCAGGCAATTCAGACAATAAAATTTTTGCATCTTCCATCCACTTGGGCGTGCTCAGTAATGGACCTGAGAAAATTACGGATGCTACTGCTTCAGTATTGGAAGTAAGCATATATTCAATAACAATTGCACCTCCCCATGAGCTTCCCAGCAGGTGAAATTTTTTAAGCTTAAGGGCATTCTTAACAGCTTCCACTTGTTTTACAAAGTACGGGAGCTTCCATAAGATGGTGTCATTTGGTCTGTCAGAGAATCCTGATTCCAACTGATCGAAAATAATTACCGGCCTTTCATTTGCCAAACGTGAATAGGCTGCAATACTTCCACAACTTCTTCCCCCTGGGCCCCCATGAATAACCATAAGCGGTAATCCTTCACCTTCACCAATTACCTTGTACCAGATACGGCCTCCTTCAACATTTACAAAGCCTTCGGCTGGTTTTAAATTTTGACTGGCACAAATTAAACTGAAACTCAGAAAAACAATAAGACTAAGGTATTTTTGCATGGTTCATAGGTTTATACAATACTTGATTGGACTGTATAAACTGCAAAATACATTCAAAATGTAAGCTATGCAAGTTGTACCCACGACTTTTCTTTTTGAACAAGTAAAATACCTGAATCAAAATCCAATATAAATAGAGTAATACCTTACTTAAGATAAATCAAGCATTCCTTCGGCAAGGACAATTGGATCTTCTTCTCTGGGATCCTTCAGAATGATTTTGAAATAGTATTTCTTTTCAGCATAATCTGTAAATAAAAAATCCCAGGTGTAATAACAATCACAGTGACAATAACATGTCATGGCATTAATATCGCACATGTCAGTGATTATTATAACAATTGAATCATTTGAGATACTTGCTCCTGACTGGAAAGGCGCACAACATAT
>CAYWBC010000164.1:5410-6117 GCA_964456285.1 uncultured Bacteroidales bacterium | reverse complement strand
TTTTAAAAGGGAGGCTTATAAACAAAAATAAGAAGTTTTTAGACAGTCTGACGTTACGTCAATATGGTGTCGTGCCGTTTTCAAAGCTGTTAACTTATCAAAATACAATATACATAATTTACGACTAACTGCAATTGAACACCAACTGCTCAGGCATGCACTATATTGACTGTTATGTTTAGTTTTATTATTTAAATCGATACTTGGTTAATCTTTTATCTCCCGTTTTCTTAAGAATACCATCGTCAACCGCATCCTTCAAATCTCGACTAGCGGTAGCAGATGAAATCCTTTTATTATGTCTTAAATATTCTTGTCTTGTGAAGAAATCATTGCCCGCGATTTCCCTAAACAATTGAATTCTATCTTTATTTGTAAGGTTTAAATTTTGAATACTTAACAGATCTTCAAGAGCATCACTAATTATTTTAAGCATAAACTCAATGAAACTCGTGGAACTCCCTTGATTATCTGATTTTCCAAGAACATTATAATAATCTTGTTGTCTCTCCTTAATTATTGTCTCAATGGGTAGAAACTCGAAAACTGCAGAGTACTCCATCAAGATCATTGTTTGCCAAAGTCGACCCATTCTGCCATTTCCATCTATGAAGGGGTGGATGAATTCAAACTCATAATGAAAAACACAGCTCTTTACAAGTATGATATCATCATCATTTTTTAAATAATCGAATAGATCATTCATT
>CAYWBC010000164.1:0-5400 GCA_964456285.1 uncultured Bacteroidales bacterium | reverse complement strand
CTCCTGGTGGAGCAATATGTGCTACTTCTTCTCCTTTGACTATCCCAACAGAGGTTTTTCTAAGTTGTCCAGGTGTCTCAATTAATCCTTTCATGAGAATATCATGAGCTTTGCACAATGATTTTAATTGATAGACTTTAAACTCATCAAGTTTTGAATAAACCTCAATAGCATTCTTTACCTCGAGTATATCCTTCTGAGGTGCAATAACTCTTTTATCGTTAATTAGATCTGTAATCTGTTCAACAGTCAAAGTATTGCCCTCGATCTCAAGCGAGGACTGAATAGTCTTAATCCTATTTTTCCTTCGTAACTCAGTAGGTGGACTTTGTAGGTGAGCTGATTTAACCTCCCCAATCTTTTCTGAAATCGAAGAGATTAAACTTAAAATTTTATTTGTTATCTCGTAAGGTGGTTTCATTTTCCTTTAAATATGATAGTATCATATGATAGTATCAAATATAAGAACTTCTTGAATTCGAGTGGCTAGTTTTGTGGAAAAATTAAACCTAACAATTGGATAAACGCAGCTTATTACGTTTATTCCCATTGTGTCATGAGCTCAAATTTAAAGAATCAATTGGATATTGTATCATGGGTTTTGTGGGACTATTTATTAGTTAAAAACTAATATTTATAAAGAACGAAGTTACAACCGACTGCATAGAGCTCAGCGAATTCTAAACTTCCCAGCCAGGGTTGTAACCAGGCGTTGCAAACGCCCGGGAGTCTTGAATTATTTGCAATATGGGTGTGTTTTGTCGGAACGGGGAAGCCCTCAACGAAGTTAAATGTTGGCGACACCCCTTATAGGAGAAGCTATTAATTATGAAGAAGGGAATAATGTTTCAGGGAATATTATTACCAACCAATATAATTCGGGCATCTATGTTAAATATCAATGGAAGCATCACATTACCCGTAATGTTATTTCTCACCCTGCTCTCCAGGAGGATAATTGGGCAGGTATAAGCTTGGTCAATTGTACCGGAAATACTAATAACAAATCGTTGATTGCCAATAATATGATTAGTTGTAATGTAAAACAGCTCGCAGGAGGCATTGAGTTATATGAAAGTGATTATCAGTAAATATTTTATAACAGCATACATATGTATGGTAATGCTACGGATAGCAGATGTTTTGATCAGGAAACCGGCGGTACCTTTAACGTGGTGAAAAACAATATACTAACCAATGAAGCAGGGTTTTTTAAAAGTTAACTTTCTATTTTGATTTTGTGTTCAATTAAATCCTGAAGGGTAATGGAACTAAAATAATTAATGATAACATTATTAAGCCCCCCCCAGAAACCTTTGGTCATACAACCCTCGCTTTTGTTGCACTGATAATTTTCTGACAGGCATTCAATGATACAAATACCGGGTTCGAAGGCTTTGTGAATATCATAAATAGTAATTTCAGAGGGTTTGCGTGTAAGGATATACCCGCTTTTTTTGCCTTTTAAATTTGATATTAGTTGGGATGTTTTTAAAGCATAGATTATGTGATCGAGATATTTGTTGGATATTTCCTGATTCTGTGAAATATCTTTCTGAAACATCCCTTTATTCAAGTCGCTTGAAGCAATTTCAAGCATGGCTCTTATTCCATATCTGGTTCTAGTACTTATTTTCAAAGTGATACAATGTTTTCAAACGAATTTTCAAATGTAAGAATAAATCCAAAATCAACTCTGATCTCATCTCTTACTTTCACCAGTCCCTGAAGTTTGACAGGTGGTATCATATCAAAATCTGTAAAATGAATTTTCTTTTCGCCATTTAAATATAAAGCTTTTTCTGTGCAATTTACCACATAACATGGCACTTCATATAACTTTGAAACCCCTGCAATGGTGAGCATGATCTTCATGTTATAAAAATATTCTCCCTGCTTTATTTTTTCAAGCTGGTTTTGGGGTATCCTGATAATAATACTTGGAAAATCCTTAGCTTTCATCAACTCTATAAAATCCTTATACATGAAAGAGTTTCCGACTTTAAAATCTTTTACAGGAACTGCTATTCTGTAAAATGAAGTATCTATACCGTATTCATTCTCATTGTTGATACTTTTTATTCCCAGGTCAGACCAGCTTAATTCAAACTGATTGATATTTGATTGACCCGAAATAGTGATATAACTGTAGCAATTTAAATTCTTTGCAATTAGCGGAATACTTTGCGCCTGAGATAGAGTTGTATGGATAAAACAAAGAATTATTATCCATGAAACATATAAATTATATCTGTAACTACTTTTTTGCATTTTTGTAAAAAAAAGGATCAGGCATTACTAAATACCTGAACCCGTTATAATTAAAATGAAACAGCCGCTTCAACCATTACCCCTTTAAAACCTGCATCACTTCCATAAATACTGAAATCTTCATAATTCTGATTTACATATTCCGCTTTCAACAGGATAGAAGGAATTATAAACCAACCTGCTCCAACCTGCCATCGGTTAACCGACATTTCATTCTCTTTATCGTTAACCTGGTTGTAGCGAAAACCTCCGAAAAATTGTTCATTTTTTCCAAAACGATATAAGCCTTCTACAGCAAATTGAACAAACCGGGTATCTCTTTTTGATGTTGTTACACCAGACATTGATTCAAGTAATCCAACAAATTCCAGGCCTTTGTATTGAGCAAATAAATTGACCATCAAAGAGTTGGTTTTCTCCAGGCTGCCAGGTCCGAAATTGCCCGAGGTATGACCGCTTTTTATATCTACATCTGTAGCCTGAAAGCTTACGGGCTTCATAACCAGGTAATATCTTGAACCTGCACGGTCGCCGTTGTATAATGAACCGGAATGATTCTTCGGATTATGATATCCGGATACGGTAAGGCGTAACCTTGCATCTTCATTGAACTGTTGATCATAACCTGCTTTCCAGTAAAAGGCTAATTCATCGGCAGTATTATAAGTAGTATACGTAGAATCATTTGCATTATACTTTACGAGATCCTGCTTTAAAATACCGGATGTAAGTCCGGCCATTGCCAATATTCCACTGTGTCTGAACATCAGTTCGGCTGCCGGAGCGGTTGTAAAAGCATCCATTATGTAATTGCCTACAAACGGATTGGTTATAACATGTCCGTTGTCAGACCTTCTGTAATGTGCATCTCCATAGTCAAGCTCCATATCACCCACCTTAAGGGTCAGGTAATTCATGGCTTTATCTAATGCCTGAGAGTTGAGAAAGGGAAGTTGATCAATAACAATATATCCTCCTTTTACCCAAGCTTCGTTGTGATGCCGTGCAGAAAGATAGGTAACAAGGTTTATACTTATTCCCGGCGCCAACTGGGCATCAATACTCAAATTGGCTGTAGGCAGATTAAACCCTTTTCCCAAGGGTATAAGATTTGAGTCAGCCCTATGCTCTAAAACCTGATATTGCATGGCAAAATCGGCTCCAAGCTTAACTTTAATTTTTGTAAAGTTCTTACCGGAATCCTGAGGTGCTTCAAATTGTTGCGCAACCATCGGAAGTGCTAACGAGGCAAGAATGAATGTATATAAAATTTTTCTCATGATAATTAAGTTTTATTTCTTTAATTGATTTGAAATTGTAATGAATAGACCAACTCAACCATTTCACCAGTTTTCAGAACACCCAACATTGCTGTGGGTGGATCGATCTTAAAATCGGTCATGTTCAACTGTTTTGATCCTTTAAGTGTAAGCATATCTGAACTTATACTACCTTTAAAAGGGAGAGTAATCTTTTTAACAACACCGGCAAGAGTTAAATTACCTGTTACAGAGCCTGATATTAAACTTCCATTGTTTTGAAACTGATCAAGCTCTGAGAAAATAAATTTGATATCGGGATGCTGTTCAACTTTCAGAGCATTGTGCGTTTTATTTGTCATGATTGAATTATCGCTGATCAGTGAAGTTGCTTTGCAGGTAAATGTTATTTTATCGATGCCTGTAATTACCTTGTTATCAGAGCTGAAAACTAAACTAACATTGAACTTCTCAATTACTTCCTGCCAATCGTGCAGGTTTGATGTTCCGTTAATTTGCATCGAACTTCCTTCTGGTTGAAATTTTACCGTTTGCTGAGAGAAAATACCGGGGCAATATCCCAGTAAAATTATTATCAGCAACTTTAAACCGTTGTATTTATTAGCTTTCATATTAAACTATATATCCTATAATATTAGTAGTGTAAAGTAAATCATTTTATATGATTTCATAATTTTTTTTGGCATCTTTTTGACGAAATTTCTATTTTTTGAGTTAAATCCTGGAAAATTGCAACGGTCTGTTGTATTGGTTTCGCTATGCAGATCCTTACAAATCATTTACGGGAACTTGTGGTGGAAGCAATTTTATAAACCCCGCTAAGCATAGTTTGTAAGGCTATGTTATACAATATTGTTGTGATATTTTATCTCTTTGAATGTAAACATTATTAGCCGTTACAATTGATAAAATCGCTGTCTTTGTTTGATTTGCTTGGTTTTGAGTTGAAAGGACAATTTTATAATAATTCAGATAGTTCTGCAGGTATTTGGTTGAAACACCGTTAAATCTTCTCATCCATTCTTTAAGTTGTTTGTGTATCATGTTAATGTTTTGGATATGATAGATTCTATCTACTACAAATTGCTTTCTTCTCACAAAAATGCATTTATGATCAATATCCCTATCCTTTGCATAATTCTGAAAACTCAAATGAGAATCTGAGCATAATATGCTATTTTGTTTATCAATGTAGCGTCCTACACCATTGTGTATGGCCTTTTTTGTGATCCGTCCTTTGCATACCACTGTATTATATGAACTTCTTGTTTCCTTTTTCAGAGTATAGAAAAAAAGTCTCATCAGATTCAATTATCCCATTTAATTTCTTTGATGGTTTTGACATCAGGGCACGTAAAATCTTATGCCGCCAATCAAAAGCAGTTTTCAGGCAAATGTCCATTTCTTCTGATATTTTCCGTAAAGAATATCCCTGAAGCATAAAATACAAATATTGATGCATTACACCCTTTTTATGAATTTTGTGAAAAGCACTTCCTGTAAGGGAATTAAAGGTTTTAAGACATGCCTTACAGCGATATCGCTTGATTCCTTTGTAGCTTCCAAAACCGATGACCTCTGTTTCTGAGCAGTGAGGGCATGTCAATCCTGAATGGCCTATCCTATCGTTCTTCAACTCCCTCACTGATGGTGCTTCTGCCTCATTTGTCAGATGACCAATCAGATTGCTGATCATATCTTCTTTATCTTTTTTGGATAAAGTCTTGAAGTATTGTACTAATTCTTTTTTCATACTTCAAATATACAAAAACAACATTTATGTATAACATAGCCTTTGTAACTACGCTTTCAATACAAGTTAGTCTCCTGACAAACAAAAAGAATCAGA
>CAYWBC010000163.1:0-6135 GCA_964456285.1 uncultured Bacteroidales bacterium | reverse complement strand
TCCGATATCAGGAAATTTTGTATGGAATGTTAGCTTTAATATTACTTATAATAAAAGCGAAGTAACCAAACTTATTGAGCCTATTACATTTGAACAGAGCAGAGTAGAAGAGGGACAACCCATAGGCTTCTTTTATATGCCGGAATTTGCAGGTGTAGATCCTGATAATGGAGATGCATTGTATTATAATGAAGACGGTGAAACTACGAATGATTATGCTGAAGCAGAATTTCGGAATGTTGGAAATCCACATCCTGATTTTTTTGGTGGTTTAACTAACACATTTTACTTTAAAGGTTTTGATTTGAATATTTTCTTTCAGTTTGTACAAGGCAATGAGATTTATCGTTTTCAGGGAATCTATATGTCTAATAATGCCGGATGGCTTGATAATCAAACAATAGATCAGCTTAATAGATGGCAACAGCCCGGAGACATTACAAATGTTCCTCAAGCAAGACTAGGCTATAGTAATGGAGACAGGATGTCATCAAGGTTTATTGAAGATGGCAGCTATATACGATTAAAAGACATAACCCTGGGATATTCTCTTCCTGCCGCTATTTCAAAGAAGTTTTTTGTGCAGAAATTGCGTGTCTATATTTCCGGACTTAACCTCCTGACTTTTACAAAATTCAATGGATGGGATCCCGAGGTAACCAGAACAGGCACCCGACGTGATCAAACACAGCTAAACGTGATGCAAGGTGTAGAATATTATTCAACACCACAGGGCAAAGGATTCACATTTGGAATTAATGTTACTTTTTAATAAAAACCTTATAAAAAAGCATTTATGAAACGCTATATATTTTTTATACTTATACTATTGGGCATTTTAAGTGCCTGTACAGAAAAGCTTGATGTAAAACCTACAGTTTCTCAGGATATTGAAGATGCATTAAGTACACCCGATGGTCTGGTTAGTCTGCGAAACAGCTCTTATGGATTCACACGCAGAGTTTATGGAAGATATTTCTATCATTTTGCCGATATGTTGGCCGACACTGGCGAAGTTATTTTTATAGGAACTTATGAGGAGTTACAGGATTTAAGCAACAAATCTTTGGTGCCAACTTTTTACTGGGGAGAACGCGCATGGTTATACTCCTATAGAGCAATAAATGGCTGCAACCTCATCCTCGATAATCTCGATATTGTGGAAGATGAAGATTTGCGGGCTACATTGGAAGGTGATGCCAGCTTTATTCGTGGAATTCTATATTTTGACCTTACCCGGTTTTTTGGTCTCCCTTATGGAAGTGGAGCCATGAATTCACTCGCAGTTCCTCTGGTGGAAGAAGGGATTAAAAACCCAGATCAAATTACCTATCCGGCAAAAGCAACAGTTGGGGAAATATTTACTTTGGTTGAGAGTGATTTATTAAAAGCTGCTGAGCTACTTCCGGAGGATGAGAACTTTTTTGCTAATAAATATAGTGCTATGGCCATTCTAACACGCTTTTATCTTACTACCGAAGATTATACTAAGGCAGCAGCCTATGCAGATTCAGTTATTGAATCGGGAATTTTTAGTTTGTCTGATGATATTTTTTATGCATTCAACCAGGCTGTAACTGGTTTGGAAGATATTCTATCATGGCAGCAATCTGAGCTGGATAATGAGGATGATGGAGGCAACTCTGGTATGGCTGCCTTTTATGCTAGTACAAATGCTGTGGGACGATCCGAAATGGTTATTTCGGAAGATTTTCTGGCTTCAACTTTTGCTGCTAATGACGATCGGGGCCTGGTACAATATGATTTAACGAGTCATGGGGAAGTTACAAATATGTATTATGAGGGATTTGGAACGCGTGCCCGGGGAATATATTCTGCAAAATGGTTGGACTACAATACCAATATAACCTTTTGTCGCCTGGCTGAAATGTATCTGACAAGAGCAGAAGCAAACCAGATGCTCCTGGATCAGGGAGGAACTCAGGTTGGCTCAAATTCTCCACTTGATGATATAAATGAAATACTTAATCGTGCTGGATTGGATGATGCTGCCTCTGTTACCCTTGAAGATATTCAATTTGAAAGATACAGAGAATTGATATTTGAAGGTCACCGCTTGCATGATTATAAGCGCTGGAAACGTGACGTTGGTGAGATACCATGGAATTCGGACAGGCTTATTATTCCGACTCCGAAAAAGGAAACAGACACGAATCCAAACCTTTGAGAATATAGCATTATTTCTAAATCTATTATAATAGAGTCGTTCGCGACTTCTATGTTTAGTGTAATGCTGGATCGGGGCAGCCTCTTTTGAGGCTGCCTTTATCCTGCTAATTACCAGGAATGTACGAATACGAACAGTAACAATATCATAACCGAACAGAAACCAAACGCAAGAAGATTAATAAAAAATTAACAATCTGTAGATTACGTGTATATGGTACGTATTTTGTCTTATTTAATAGAACCTGCTAAAAAATTGAGATGCTTCGATTTCAAGTTAATCCGATGCACTCGGTTGACCTTAACCAAATCTTCGGCAAAAAATTTCTTCTTTTTCTGCTGCTAGGTTTCTTATGTCTTACTCCGATATTTTCATCATCTGGGGCAAATAATACTATTGACAGCATGTTGCTTAAACTTGAGACAGAAATTTCTGAAACTGAAAAGGCAGAACTTATGATGGAAATTGCCAGAGAGTATTATTATACGAATATACCCGAGGCCATTCGATTTGCCAGCCAGGCATACGAACTGTTCAGATTGCAGGATAACAAATTTGGTGTTGGGAAAAGTTTAAATATTATTGGAGCAGGATATTATGCATTAGGCAAATACTCCGATGCTGAAGCTCAATTTCAGAAAGCGCTTAGTATAGCAAGACTATCTCATGACTCAATTTTTACAGCGAAAATTCTTAGCAATCTTGCAAACATAAAATTAAACACTGGTCAGTTATTGTCTGCTATCGACTATTTCACAGAGGCAGGAGAGATTTTTGCAAGGACAAATAACCTGGATGGGGCTATAGCTATTGAAAATAGTTTGTCCTCAATTTTTAGAAGCACGGGAAGTTTTTCTAAGGCTCATAAACATTTAGAAAATGCAATTTCATTGGCGGAAGAAAGTCAGAATAACAGAATGCTTGGTATTATTTACCATAATCTTGGCGCTTTATTGATTGAAGAAGGCAAATATGAAGAAGCGCTTCGGGCCAGCATGAGCTCCTATACCATAAGAATTGAAGAAGGTTATTTGGCAGGCCAGATAAAATGCCTGATTAACCTAGGTAGTATTTATCATGAAACAGGGCGTGATTTTGAATCTGACACATGCTATAAGAAGGCACTTTTGTTATCAGAAAAATATGCTTTTGTAGAAGATGAGGCTTACATCCTGATGCATCTTGGGTACCTTAATTTGGAAAATAATGAATTTCAGAACGCTTCCAAATATTTCTCAAACAGCATGGTTCTGGCAGAAGATCTTAGTGATATAGAATTGCAGGTTCAACTGCACGATTACTTATTTTATATCGATTCTATCCAGGGAAATTTTGGGTCTGCGCTATCTCACCTTCAACAATACAATAAACTTAAATCTGAATTTGATATTGGTGATTCTGAGAAAAAACTGGCAGAACTCGAAAATCTAATTTTACTAGCAAAGGAAGAAAACGCCCTGAAGGAAAATATTATTCAAAGGAACCAAACACTAATAAATGGTCTTATTGCAGGACTCATTATTCTTGTGCTGATTACAATTCTGATTATTCAACAGGTTTTATTGCGTGCGCAAAGAAAGATCGCAGAGCTTACACAAGAAAATTTGCGATCGCAAATGAATCCTCATTTTATATTCAATATTTTGAATTCCATTCACAGTTTTATGCTCAGTAAGGATACTCAATCCTCAAGCAGATACCTACTTAAATTTTCACAGCTTCTTCGTTTGACCCTCGATAATTCAAGAAATAAATTAGCCACTATTAATGATGAAATTAATGCGCTGAAATTATACCTGGAACTTGAATCGATGCGCTTTGACAATAAATTGGAATACAAAATAATTGTCGATGAAGAAATTGATCCGCTGATGTTTAAAATTCCAACCTTACTCTTACAGCCTTATGTTGAGAATTCCATTATTCATGGTTTTCAAGGCATGGAAGAAAAAGGGAAAATTGAAATAAGACTGGATTACAAGAACAATAGAATTCACTGTAGTATAGAAGACAATGGAATTGGCATAAAAAAAGCAGAAAATCTAAAACAGGAAAAAGGCATTAAGTACAAATCACATGGCAGCAATATTACTGAAACCAGGCTTAACTTACTGAATAAAATATATGGAAGGAAATTTGGGGTGATGTATTCCGAATTGGTAGATAAGGATGCAAACTGTAAGGGCACAAAAGTAGAATTTGATTTACCTATTTTGAATTGATATGAACAACAATGCGTATACAAAAATTGTGATTGTAGATGATGATGTAAAATCAGTTGAGTCATTACAACTATTAATTAAGAAGTATTGTCCGAATTATAAAGTTGTTGGGTCAGCTCATAATATTGAAGAGGGTGCACGGGAAATCATAATTCATCGACCGGATATTGTATTTCTTGATGTTGAGATGCCGGATGGCACTGGGTTTGACCTATTGAAAATGCTTAAAACAAGAAATTTCGAGGTAGTTTTTATTACTGCCCATAACCAATATGCTATTAATGCTATCAAGCATAGTGCTCTGGATTATTTGCTCAAACCTTTCGAAACGAAAGATTTTCTTGAAGCAGTTGACAGGATAAATGCAGAAGCCAAAAACAGATCTTTTAATTATGATGTTTTGCTGGATAATCTGAATCATTCTGTTCCAAAAAAACTTGTGATTTCAAGTTCGAAAGGTTACGAGTATTTGCCTGTCGAGAAAATAGTGCGTCTTGAGTCAGAGCGCAGCTATGCACGAATTTTTCTTGAAAATGGAAGAGTAATTATGGTGTCGAAATGCCTGAATGATTATCAGAATATGCTTAGTACCGATATATTTTTCAGAGTACATAATTCACACCTTATTAACCTGAACCATGTAGTAATGTTTGTTAGAACTGACGGAGGTTATGTGGAAATGAGCGACAAGAGTCAAATACCTGTGGCCCGAAGTAAAAAAGATATTTTTATTAATACAATGCAACAATTCATATCATAAATACTAATCGCTATGAAGAAGAATATGAGAAAAAAGAGTACAAAAGAGATTCAGCTGTTAAAACCAGAAGAGATGTTAATGTATCGTGGAGGAGGCGAAAAGCCAAAAAACCCAAAATCTCCTGATGAAGCTGTAATTTTTTTATAAAATAGTTGCTATCAGGAAATTCATGTGGCTTTTTTAATCAATCCGGAGATTGATTCTTGCAGTCAATTCAAAAATGAAATGCATTGTTATGTAATTCAATACAGGCATTCTCATATAGTAGATATTACTTCTAATGGATAATTAGAATAGTAAATCATTTTATTACCTCCGGAATTTTCACAAGTAAAAACTATCAATTTATTTCCAGTAAGTAAAGTTTGTATATTTTTGATGCCTTATAAATAATGAGGTATTCAGATGCAGAATTACGTAGAAAAAATATGCAGGAACATACAACTAAGACCTGAACAGGTATCAAATGTTCTTAGCCTGCTTGCGAGTGGTGCTACCATACCTTTTATCAGCAGGTACAGAAAAGAAATGACTGGAAGTATGGATGAGGTTCAGATCGCTGATGTCAGGGATCTCAATGAAAAGTTTTTGGAAATAGACAAACGACGGTCTACTATTCTGAAAACCATTGAAGAACAGGATAAGCTGACGCCAGAACTAAAGAAGAAAATTGATGAAGCAGAAACCTTAACTGAACTGGAAGATATTTATCTTCCTTACAAGCCCAAAAAGAAAACGCGAGCCAGCATAGCAAAGGAGAAGGGCCTTGAGCCCCTGGCTGCTATTATAATGAAGCAAAAGGAAGTAAATATTCTGGGCAAAGCCAAAGAATTTATTAATGATGATGTCCCGAATGTTGAAGATGCATTACAAGGAGCAAGAGATATAATTGCTGAATGGATAAGTGAAAACAACAGGGCCCGGAATCTTGTTCGCAAACATTTCGAAAGAGATGCCTTAATTTC
>CAYWBC010000162.1:0-6413 GCA_964456285.1 uncultured Bacteroidales bacterium | reverse complement strand
AGTGCATCTTTTTTACCTATAATTACCTGACTAAATTCTGCAGTTAAAGAGGATACTTTAACCCAGCATTCAACTGAAAAACTTGAATTTGCTGCAAAATCAAAATCAGCATGATCTACAACACTCATATATTGAGTTCCAGTAAAATGTTTTGCAGTGCCGATTTTTCCAGTTGCGCTTGATATTGAAATATCTGAAGTGGCATTGTGGGTTCCAACGTGATCCAGGAAAAGATCCTCCGAAGTATCATCTAGCGTCCAAAATGAAACAATGCCCGAGGGGCAGTTTTGAGAGAATCCGTAACTGACAATAAATAAGCTTATCGTCAATAAAATTGGTTTTAAGAGTAGATTTTTCATTTTCATAATATTTGAATTAATATGATATAATGTTATGAACAAAGACTATTTAAGTTACACATGAATTTGGTCTGTTCTGACCAGATATTTTCATAAGGTCAAAAATAGATGAATTATTAGTAATAAAGGCCTTCTGGACTTCTGATTTTGATAAATGACAAATATTTTATGATAAACGTACCTTAATGCAATATCCTGAAGTTGATTATTACCAATTTGGCTTTTATTAGCCTTCCGATTGTTATGTATGTAAATTATCCTGTGATGATAATGATTTTGTATCTCCTAAGTATCAGATGTTTTTAATATATTCCTTTGGTATAATAGAAGATTCAAAAGCAGGATCGCTTTTCTTACCACGAGCAACATCAAAAAACCGGTCTCTTATTGAGGTAAGAAGCGGACCACTAGGATTTAAGGGCAAGCCGTCAATGGAATTAACAGTTACCAATTCTGCCAGAGTTCCACAAATTGCCAGTTCATCAGCAATCAATAATTCCGTATGGTCAATGGGTCTATGGACAAACGGAATTTTCATTGTGTTGGCCAATGCTTCAATAAATTCAAGAGTAATACTTTCAAGGGCTCCCTCTGAAGCTGGTGGTGTATATATAACTCCATCCCTTACCATTAATACACACGAACCTGTTGCCTCGGCAACGCGCCCCTGGCTATTCAGGAGGATCATGTCGGAACAATTTCTGGATTTGCCTTCCATTCGGGCCAGACGTCCCATCTGGTAGTTAGAAGAGGTTTTTATTCTTGCGGGCAATGCCGAATCTGTGGCGCGTTGCCAGGTGCTGATTCCTAAATTGATGGGCTCAGGCATAACTTTATCCTGGTGGTAAGCGGTCAGAATGAGATCGGCTTTTGTGCCTTCTCCCCAATGACCTTCAACAGCGTAAAGTGTGGTTCTGGCCCACATATCTCTTTCTTTAGATAACATCCTGCCCATTAATTGAAAAATGGCGTCTTCATAATGTTCATAGGTCCATGGGCATGGTATCTGCAAAAGTCTGGCTGATCGAAGTAATCTTTTATAGTGCTTTCTCAGAAATAAGATTCCGAAGTTGTCATTAATATCCCAGTATCCTTTGACTCCTTCAAACACATTCAGACCCCGCGTAACCGCTTCACAGCCAATATGAAGCACAGCCTCATCCCAGGGAATAATTTTGCCCCCCATATAAGCATAGTCGGGTCTTTGTAATTTTGTTGCCATAGTAATAAGAATTTTTACGTTAATATTTTTGAAATTATTTAATAATCTGATTTTAGGCCAAGAAGTCACTTAGACACAAAGAAAATGAAGTATTATATCGTAAATAAAACATATGATAAATAGTGTCTTTGTACTTTTGTAGCATTTCTTCTTACTTTATTAATCCTTTTTCTATAAGCATATCAGCTGCTTCAACAATTAGTTTTAAATTCAGTCCGGATAAATCGCATATTTCAGTCAGACTGTGTTTCCCGTCAGAATAATTCAGGACCCACAGAAAAGCCAGTTGAAGCATCTTGCTATCATTTCTACCGCCGATATTATCGTATAAGCCACGTTTACCCAACTGGGGTTCTCCCTTTGGAAATTGGTTTATATAAAAACGATCAGCTTCAATATGCCTAATTATTTCATGAAATACGTCCAGAGAGTCCTGTAGTGCTTGTTCCGAAATCAGGTCGAAATTATCCGCTGAAGTATGATATTCCGGGTATTCCCCGAAGGGGACACGGGTAATATTTCCAAATGGTAAGTTAAAACCGGGAGAGCAGAATTGTCGTTCATCATATCCATACGGAATGAAGTTGATGATATTGTACTGCGTATCCCTTTTTGACAATACCTGTTCCACAATACGGTCAATTCTGGCATTCCCGATTCTTGAACGTTTGTAGGTAAACACACTGTCAATTCCAAGCAGAGAGGTTACCAAACCATACTTGATCCGGTCAAGTTCATTCTCATTTTGGGCCAGCCAGGTAATGGCGCCTATTGTTCCGGGAATGAACAGGAACCTGCAGGAAAAATAAGGTTTTATCTGCATAAGTGATTTAGCCAGGAAGGTGCAAACGGCGATTCCCGAAAGATTGTCATTGCAAAGTGAGGGATGGCAAATGTGGGTGGATATCAGCACTTCTTCATTCGAAGATCCTTTGATGAAAAGTTCACCATAGGTAAGATTACCTTGTGAAAGATCTGTATCAATAACAACCTCATAAGTATCTTCTTTTAAGGACATAAGTTGATCATGGCTGATACAAAAACCCCAGTTCTCGGCATAATAAGAGGTTCGGTACGGAACAAGGCTTGGTTTATCAGGAATGCTGAACAGATGAGGCTTCAGTTCAGAAAGACTCATCTTCGCATTAAGGGGTGTACTGTAATTCAGAACATGAAGATTCAACTGTTTGAAATCAATGATCCTTCTGCCAGAGGAATCTTTAACATATGCATCCTTTATATTCCATTCCTTAGGGATTACCCAGTCGAGTACTTTTGTACCAGTTGGTACTTCATGGATCTGCAGAGGAATATGGCGGGCAATTAGTTTTAATGTTTCCCGAACACCATCCCCGGTAATACTCCTGCAAATCGGAAATAATTCTTTTATAAAATCAATCATATTTAATATGCGTTCTTTTATCGCCATTAAGGTGCTAAGAAATAGTATTACATTTTTACTTCGAATAAATTAAAATATTAAAGTGCCTCAGTGTCTTTATGGCAATTTTAATTGTCCTTTGTGGATAAACCGATTCAGAAAACATTCAGTTCCGGGATGAAGGTCACAAATTTACCGCCCCAATCCCTGATATACTTGAGTTGTTCCCCAATTTCCCTTTTCAGGTTCCATGGGAGGATAATCACGTAATCGGGTTTATTTTCAGCAATGCTGTTCAGATCACACACCGGAATATGACTTGCCGGCAAAAGCAGGTTTTGCTTGTGAGGAGAGGCATCAACAACAAACTGAATTAAATCTGTTCCTCTTACGCCGCAATAGTTTAGTAGGGTATTGCCTTTAGCTGCTGCGCCATAACCCATAACCTTTTTCCCTTCCCTGCGGGCATTGATCAGGAATTCCCAAACGGCATATTTGATCTCTTCCACCCTTTGCTGGAAGTCATTATAATAACTCATGGTTTTCATACCGGCAGCCTCTTCTCTTTTTAGTAAATCAGTAACCTTGGGTGAGATCTCCTTGCTTTTATCCTGCAAATGTTTTGCAAATATCCGCAGCGATCCACCATGGGTTGGTAACTCCTGAACATCGAACATCTCAAGCCCCTGTTTCTCAAATATCCTCTTTACCACTGTAAATGACAGATAAGAGAAATGCTCGTGGTAGATGGTATCAAACTGGCATTCTTCTACAAGTCTCATAAGATGCGGAAATTCAAAGGTGACGACCCCTGTATCTTTCAGAGCTGTTTTCACACCTTTGACAAAATCATTAATATCAGGTACATGGGCCAACACGTTGTTGCCAAGGATAAGGTCGGCCTTTATATTTTTGTCAACAAGCTTCTTTTGTGCAAATTCAGCACCGAAGAAATCAATGATGGTGGGTATTCCTTTGGAAATAGCTACTTCAGCTGTATTTGCAGTAGGGTCAACTCCCAGCACGGGAACATTATATTCCTTAAAGTACTGAAGCAGATAACCGTCATTACTTGCTATTTCAATAACCTGAGAGTCGCTATTAAAACCAAAACGCTCCACCATCATGTCTACATACTTTTTGGCATGAGCAAGCCAACTTGTTGAAAATGAAGAGAAGTAAGTGTATTCACTGTTGAAGATAGAATCGGCTTTCCTCATTTCATCCACCTGCACTAGCAAACAGTTATGGCAGGTATATATTTTAAGCGGGTAATACACTTCCGGTTCGTTGAGTTGTTCCGGTTTCAGCATATCATTTGAAGGAGGACAGTTGATTAGATCGACGAAAACGTGCGTAAGTTCTGTTTTACAATGTCTGCATTTCATAGTATTATTCCTTTAAAACTGTTATTCAATAAATTATGATTCAGGTCTTTTTCAGTTATTACAGATACAGGTAAGGGCCAGTTTATGCCTATTGCCGGATCGTTATACCGGATCCCGGCTTCGTAACCTGATGTATAATAAGCGGTATGGTGATAGATCAATTGTGAATTATCGGTCAGGGTCTGAAACCCATGGGCAAACCCCTGGGGGATATAGAGCGAAAGCATGTTCTGTTCAGTAAGCTCAACAGCCGTGAATTTCAGGAATGTTGAAGAATCCTTGCGCAGATCAACAATTACATCATGAACACTGCCCCTGATACAACGAATCAGTTTGGTTTCGGAGTAGGGAGGCAATTGGTAATGCATGCCACGAAGTGTGCCCTTCAGATTCGTAACAGAATGATTGAACTGAACGAATTCCTGATCATGCCCGATTTCACCGAATTCATTCTTGCAATATGTTCTTACGAACAACCCACGTTCATCGGTATGGGGCTTCAATTCAATAATATATGCACCCTTCAAAGGGGTTTCCCTGAATGTCATTTTACCAGTTCAAGATTGCTGTTGATAATGTTTTGGGATAGCAATTCGTTAACGACAAATAACCTGATGAGGTCAGACTCCCTGTAATTCTTATCACTGAAGTCAAGGCTGCGTAATCCATCAACCAGATCTTTTATGGATTGCTCAAGGTTGTACGCCGGTGTATGACCAGTAGCGAGTTTTTCAAACATATCGAAGCTCACTTTATAGGATCTCTTGTCGGGCTGTGCATCTTTATTGATTGTAACACTGGTTTCCGGTAGTATTTTATTAATTGCATAGGCAAGTTCTTTAACCTGGTAGTTCCAGACATTGCTTCCGGTATTAACAACCAGATAATTGCCGCCTGCAGGAGCCTTTCTGTTAATACTCCAGTCAATGGCCCTACCCATATCTCTTACATTGATCAGTGGTCTCCAGGGAGTCCCATCGCTCAATATGTTTATTTCACCTGAAGAAATGGCACCTGCAACAAAATCATTCAACACAAGATCGAGTCTGAGCCTGTCGCTCATGCCACAAGCGGTTGCAAACCTGTGACAGCTTATGATGAAGTTGTCATCAGCAAGCGTTGCAAGGTCACGTTCAGCAAGAACCTTTGATTTCGCATAGGCAGTAAGCGGATTAACCGATGAGTCCTCTGTGCGTGCTGCTTCTTCTGCAAAACCATATACCGAGCAGCTAGAGGCAAATACCATATTTTTCACACCTGCCTTTTTTGCCTTTTTTGCAATTTCGACAACCGCCTCATAATTAACTTCCAGGGTGATTTTTTCAAATTTGTTGCCAATCGGGTCGTTGGATATGGCAGCCAGCTGAACTACAGCATCGACTCCTGTAAGAAGCTTTTCAGGAAAATGGCGAACGTCGCCAAAGTACTGACTATCAAGATAGACTTCAGGTGCAGTATTCTTGTTAGTAATGTTTTTAGCAAAATAACCTATATCAAATCCAATTAATTCAGCTTGGGGGTGTTTTTTTCTGAGTAACTTAACTAGTTCTGACCCAACATATCCTAAATTACCGGTAATTAAAATTTTCATATTATTCTATTTTAGTTTTTATAGTTATTACTGATTAAATCTTTATCCGGCTACCAAATCTTCCATGGTGCTTTTCCAGAATTCCATAAATCCTCCAATACATTCTTATCTCTAATAGTATCCATCGGTTGCCAAAATCCGGTATGGGTAAACGCAGAGAGTTTATTCTCATGAGCAAGCCTTTCAAGAGGTATTTTTTCAAATACTGTAGAATCATCATCAATATAATCAAATATTTCAGGTTCAAGTATGAAGAATCCACCATTGATCCATGCTGTGCTTGCGTCATTTTGCTTTTCCCTGAAATTGACGACTTTTGTCTGATCACTTTTTAGAGAAATGGTGCCGAATCGACCCGGTTCCTGAACAGCGGTGAGTGTAGCAAAGGAATTTTGTTCTTTATGAAATTGAATGAGTTCGTCAATTTTTATATCACTTACCCCATCTCCATAAGTCATGCAAAATGACTCAT
>CAYWBC010000161.1:0-6599 GCA_964456285.1 uncultured Bacteroidales bacterium | reverse complement strand
AAAGTTTTATGTGAGAAAGCTGTTAATAGTTTTATTTCTTTAAATTGGCCATAACGTTTTACAATATGAAACGGTTGGGTTTTCGGGCTGCGTTCTTGTCCACCGACAAGAATGCTGAAGCGAGAACCAAACGCCCGCAAACCACTGAACCCCAACTGTTTTATATTGTGTGTTGTAGCACGTTGATATTTAAATCAATCAAGCTAATAAAATCTCTGCTGGTATTTTTAATCCTTTGTAAAGTGATTTTATCATACCTAAAGTTAAACTTCTCTTTCTATTCAGAATCTCACTTACTCTACTCTGACTGCCAAGGTATTTTACCATATCAGCTTTGGTCATTCCCATTTGCTCCATACGAAATTTAATAGCATCAATTGGGTCAGGTGGGGCAATGGGATAATGTTTCATCTCGTATGACTCAACTAAGGTCACCAATAAATCTAATTCGTCACCTTCTGGTGTATCTTTTTTTGCGCCCCACAATTCTTCAATCCTGCTAATTGCAGTATCATAATCTTGCTCTGTTTTAATTGGTCGAATATCCATAATTAAATCGTTTTAGCATCAATTTTATCATATTGTTTATGTGTCCCGATGAACCTTATGAAAATCACTTGAAATTCATAATCAATCGCAACAACTAATCTGTAATCATTGCCTTTAATGTTGAAGACCACTCTTCCGTCTCCGACAATACTTGCATTTTTGTATTGTCTTTTCAGTTCATTTGAATTTTTCCATTCGGCTATCTTGGCATCATGATACCATGCTCTCAATGAGACTTCGGAATCTGAGTATTCTGGTTTTTCAAAGAACTCTCTTATAGTTCTAAATGCAATAATTCTCATATTGCAAATATACAAAAATCAATTCAAAATTCCCAATTTGGGATATTTATTTTTATTGGCTTGTTATATGGCACTCTGCCAATGTGCTACAACTAGTCAATAAAGTAAAAGGTAGCTTTATTTTCCTTATGTAGTTATTCCTGATAATTTGGGTTTTGTGGGACTTTTTTCAACGTCTCGCAAGTATGGCGTCGTTTGGCGCTTTAAAAATAGTAATTTTCCCGACAGTAGTATTTTTATTAGTAGTACTCATATTTAATGTTTGAAGTCCGCTCCAAATTCACAATACCTTGCTGTTGGAGGTATGTAATTTCTCCTGCCTGCCTGTTTGTCTGTGTTGGCATATTTATAGCCAGTGATACAATATTTTATGTTGCGATTACCTGCTCCAACGCCCGCGGTATATATATCAAGTCAAAAGGAGCGTCATACACAAGGTACATCATCTGCCAATCGGGGTTAAATTTTCCCTTATATTCTCGCAGACTTTTGTAGTGACCAAATTGCTTTAATTTCTCATAAGCCAGTTTGATGACTCTCTCCTGTAAATTTTCAGGTTCATCAATACCCGACATTGGAACCATACCCATGTTACAACTTTTAAAACCGATTTCTTTCAAATAGTCAAACATTCTTGCAAAAAGAAAATCCATAGTGCCATTCGGGGCATCTTCAGTTTTTCTCATCAGGTCAAAATTAGCTTCACCAGTTTTATAATCAGAAATAAGATTTGCAAATCCAACCACCTTTTCTTCGGAGTTTTCGATTGTAAGAATGACTTGATTTTTCAACTCCTTTTCATCAAAAAGTCCCTGAGAAAAGACAATTTCAGTGCGTTCTGTGTTTTTTAGCCAATCATTACTTGTGGCTTTTAATTGTTGTAAAAAGGCATCTTTTTGTGGTGGGTCTTTCACCTGAAAAGTATAAGCTAATTTTGTGAGTTTGTTGATGGCATTTCGCATGCCGCTTTTATCGCCACCTTCCAATGTCCAGGTTTCTAAATTAACAACTGCTTCTTCACCAATGGGAAATAGCTTTTTCCCTAATTTTTCGAATAATGATTTATTCGATTCAGGTATTCGATAGTATGCCGACCTAAGTCCATTTTGGCGACAATATGCATCAAAGCAAGGAATTATCTTTATCAGTGCTTCATTATCAGAACAAACAGGATTTTCCAATACAAGAGCATAATTCCGAGAGGTTTTAAATGAGACAAAACCCTCACCGTCTTCACTGAACCAAAATTTTTTATCGTAATAGGTTTTAAAATAATCCAAACTGGATTTTCCGTATTTTTCAACCAGTGCTTTTGCTTTTTGCAGATTTTCTTCTGCCGTTGCCGAAGGCCTTTGTATCAGTGGACGCAACAATAAATAAACGACATAAGCCAATGTGACTCCACCCAAGAGATTCATTCCATATAGGAACTCTGTGGCAAAAGAAGTAACTGGCTTAAGGTCAATATTCAATAAAAAAAAACTCGATATTGCTTCCTGAAAACTTTCCCATAAAGTGAAATCTACATTAAAATGTCGATAATTGAGGAAATAAAAGCCGATCGTTCCAAAAAATATTACCCCAATAACTGCTGCAATTCCAGGCAAAAGGCTTCGTCTGGCTAATCTCAAATCAGGTTGAATAAAGTATTGCTTTCGCTGATAAATCAGGCTGGCAAAAATAATAAAAGCAAATATGGCTTCTTCCCAGTCTATCCCTTTGGTCAGGTGAGTGATAAAGGAAAGACTGCTTAAGACAAGCGCAGCTATCCAGGCGTTACGCAATCCTCTTATCAGGTAAATAGAAATTGCTAACATAATAATACCTGTTAGAATAACCAGCCAAGTGGATGCATGAATGGCGTCCAGGGGAATTACTTCCTGCAGTGTTCGCAATCTTTGAGGCAAGGCTGGAGTAATGCCAGATAGGATATTGATCAGACCTAAAACAAATAATAAAAAGGCTGGAAACACCCTTACGAGCAGATTATTTTTTTGACTCACTATTGCTACTAAGCCTAATACCAAAACTGCCCAAAATTCAAAAAAGCGAAATAGAAAAGCTACTGATAATGCCAAAATGTTTGATAAGCCAAATAAAATTAAAGCGTATGTCAAGGCAACCTCTACAGCTCCAACCCCTCGTAAAAATGGAGAACTCATTAACAAAAGCAGTACGATAGCGTAGCCAACGATTGCCATTTCCAGAGAAGGAGTAAAACCTAAAGCCTTGATGGAAATATACAAATGAGCTATACCGATAATTTCTATTAAAATAGACAGGGTAAGAACTAAGCCAATTTTGCTTCGGTTGAAAGATTGACTAAAGAGCGTGTTTAAGGTTTGGGTAAATGCAGGAAATTTATTTTCTAAAAAGTGAAAAACTTTTCCCTGTTTAATTAAACTAATTACGGCATAAACTATAAAAATTAAAAGTACAGAAGTTAATAATATCCCCCAAACCATGGCTCCAGACAAACTCCCTTTCATCAATAACCATAACAAAGAGGGGATCCCAATAATTACGGCCGATAAAATCGAACAAAATGAAAAAATAGAGGAAGCAAAATAGATTTGGGTTCTATTGACTTCTTCTTTTTGCTCAACAAATTTGTTAAAAAAAAGCATATTGGTCAATACCCCGGCAGGAAGAAAAACACTTATTAAATTACGTTTTAAGAATAAGCCAATTCCTGTACTTAACCTAATGCGCTCGTGGATTGCCCTGAAACTTTGTTGATACATCATCCCTTGGACAATAATAAAAGCCCCCAATAAAATCAAGCCCCATATGACCCAGACAGGTTCAGCTGCCAACAAGGCGTCTTTTACCTTGCCCATTTCTGCCTGCTCATTTTTAATAAAATAAATCCCAAAGGCAACAAACAATAATCCCAAAACTATCTGAAGGATTATCTTGTAATTTTGTATGGCATCTAAAAATCGTTTTTTGAAATGCATGTTATAATTTTTTGGTCTTACTCAAATTAATGAAGATTATTGGTAGTTATATAATCACTTCTCTTTCCAAAATTGTTGACGAACACCTAATATAGTTACTGAAATTATACTAATCGCTGATACTCCCAAAATAATCCAAGCAAAATAGTGCTTAACAAAAGGCAGATTCGGTAAATACAAAGCTAAAAATTAACAAATAAGTAATCTGAAGATGCAAAAGAATTGTCTGTTCCAACCAATTGTCCGTGTGGAAAAGGAAATCTAAAAATACTGTCATTTTAACTTAATTTGACATGCCATTTGCCAGCTAATGACCACTAGCATCAAATAATAATTTAATAAATAAATCCTTTGCCATACACCTTTGAAACTTAATATAAAATTATCAGGATGAAAATATTTTGCAATCAGGAAAAAGGAAGCCATTAATGCTCCTATTCCTACAACCGACCATAAGTAAATGTGAAATTTTTGATTTTCTATTTTTGGAAACATCAACATAAGTACGAAAGGAAACAAAACGAGCCCTGTATCCCCAATACCACTAAAAATATTATGCAACCTCCCATCCATGGTAATAATTGTATCAGGAGGATTAATGGAAAAACAACCTGAACCCAATCCCTCTCCCAATCCATAAATTATTAAAAAACAAGTAGCTATTCTCGCCCACTTCTTTGATTTATTTAATTGATAAAAAGTGTAGGCAAAAAATGTAATGAGTGTTGTAAAAACTACTCCCCATAATAATACCCATTGTTCCATAGGGCTCCCGCTTTGACCAAGGTAGGACAAAGATTGAGTTTTCCAATTGTAGCCAGGGAATTTTGAACCGAACCAAATATCTGTAGCTATCTCCATAACAAAAAATAACCAAAAGGATATTATTCCAATCCATAATATTATTTTTCTCCTTTTCATTTTGTCTATTTATGAATCAAACCCTATAAATAATTTGCTGTTTATTCATCGTAATTTACTAAAATAGGAACCGTCTCTTTGCATTACCCCCATCATTTTATGGTATGGTGTCTGTAAGTTTTATTTAAGAATAAATGTAGTTAATTTATTAATTGACGCACACGGACTTTAGTTCTGAAGTAAAAACATTTCAAAATAGAAAAGACAATGAATATTACCTTACTGAAAATTGCTATAAATTTTTAATGTTTGATAAATTTATTCAAGAATAGCTTTGATATTTATTGATTATATTGATATTATCAAGCTTAAAGAGCAAATATCAAATTGACAAATAGAATGATTAGTTTTAAAGAGAAGTTCAAACCATCTATTCCTAAAAAATTTCTACTTGTTATTGCTGGTACAATGTGGTGTTGTGTAGGAATTATGCTAATTTTAATGGCCGTTCATTGGTTGTATATTTATAAAGGAAATCCATGGTTATTTGGGGCTTTTGGATTTATCGCAGCATTAATCATTCATCATTTTGGATTTCTAAAAATTGTAGATAAAAACTTAGGCCGTATTTCACGTTTACCAGGGAAACCATGTATTTTCTCTTTTATTTCATGGAAAAGCTATATTATTATCATTATCATGGTCACCATGGGAATAATTTTACGTCACTCATCTATACAAAAGCAATATCTTTCTATAATTTATTTAGGTATCGGACTGGCACTATTTCTATCAAGTATCAGATATTTCAGGAATTTATTAGTAAATATTTAAATACTTGAGTAGGTGAAGATGAGTCTCATCCAGCTAGCGCGGATTTAACTTCGCCGCTACCGCACGATTACCTTCAGTGAGTTAGTCCTGGCGTCCTCGGTTGCATCCTGTGGTTTTAATTCAAACCGGAATAGATTCTCTACCAGGACAAATCTTCAATTAAGCAAGCTGCCAGCCAGGCAATTAGCTATATTCGCTGTTCAATGGATTACATCTCTTCCTCCTGTTCCTTTTCACCAATTATACTATTGCTAGTTCACTAAAAGTGATAATATATATTTGCCGTAACAAGTGACACATATCATCCTTAATAAACTTGCTTTCTTGCTTTTGCTTCGTAGACTATACTTATGTTGGTAGTCAAAAATAAATTTTGACTTTAATCAATATTAACTAAATAAAAATATTATGAGAAGTTTATTTTTAACGCTATTAACAATGTGTGTTTGCGTTCTAACATACGGACAAACACTTAATTTCGATGAACCATTCTTTACTAAATCCTGGACGGAAGATGGTCATCTATGAAGTTGGGATAATACCGGATGGGACAATATAAGGCAATATACTCCACACACGGGCATTGGTCATGGAATGTCAGCCGATGGATATCATTCGAAGTTAAGTACAGATGTTAATATTAATATTCAAGGTATATGGCTATTGACACAATCTGCTGCTGATTTCAATCATTTAAACCTTAAAGGATTTGATAATTGTGGCAATTTAATATATGATGTCCCGCTAGATCCAATAGATTACGAATTTGGATATGCGTATGTGACACTTAATTGGTCAAATGTCAGAAGCTTTATGGTTGATTACTCTTCCATAGATCCCATGTTTGATATGATCGATTTGTATTATGATGACATGGATTATACTTTTGCCGATACTGATATTAGAATAGAATGTGATTCATACACCTGGATTGATGGAAATACCTATACTGCTTCTAACAACACCGCTACATGGACAGTAATAAATGCTGCCGGTTGTAGCTCAGTAGTAAGGCTGGATTTAACCATCAACTCTAACACGGGAACAGACATACAAACAGCATGTGATTCATACACATGGATTGATGGGAACA
>CAYWBC010000160.1:0-6616 GCA_964456285.1 uncultured Bacteroidales bacterium | reverse complement strand
ATAGTAACTGAAATCGCTGCCCGCGTCTGGATCAGTCCATTCGGTTGAATCCGCAATCTTACTGTCATAAGTTTTCACATTGCTATTTCCCGCAACTCCAAAAAGGCTAAATTTTCCTGCTTTTGCTGTAGGCAGATCAATCATGTAGGAAAGATCCTGGTATTCAGGAACAGTTCCTTCTGGACCGTAACTGATTCCCATTTTTTCCATGAGGCCAAGAAAGGAATACCTATAGTTTATTAAATAGGAAGCATTGTGATTTTTTGAAAAAGGACCTTCAGCACCCAATTCAAGACCATTCAATCCCATTTGCACTACATATTCTCTTTGTTGATTATTTCCAGTACGCATGTTCAGATCAAAAACTCCTGAAAGGGCATTGCCATATTCAGCCGGGAATGCTCCTGTATAAAAATCAGAGTTACGCAACAGATTATTATTTAGCATGCTAATTGGGCCGCCAGTAGTTCCGAAAGCTCCAAAATGATTTGGATTTGGAATGTTCTGCCCTTCCAATCGCCATAACAATCCCAGAGGTGAATTACCTCTGATTATTATGTCGTTACGTGCTTCACTAACAGCCATTACCCCGGCAAAATTTCCAGCCATTCGGGCCGGATCTCCCCAACTTCCGGCATATCTCTCAGTTTCCTCAACAGAAAAAGATCGTGCACTAATTTGTGCCATCTGGTTAATTGGCTTGCCTTTGTTCTGAGAGGCTTTTATTACTATTTCTTCTCCCTGGTAAATCATTTCTGTCAGCTCTATCTTAAGGATAACTTCGTGAGCTGAGGAGAGACTTACATTTGAAGAAGCAGGTTTGTAACCTATGTATGAAAATTGCACTTCATGTCTGCCAACAGGAATCTCATCAAATCTGAAATTTCCCTCAGTATCAGTGGTTGTTCCAAATTGAGAATCAGTAGTAGTTATTACAACATTTACACCAAGCAGTGGTTGTTGTGTGTCCTCGTCTAAAACTGTACCTCTTATTGTTTGAGTATATTGAGAATAAGAGGTAAGGATTGAAAATAAAATGAGACAAAGAAGGTAAATCAATTTTTTCATAGATGCAGGGCTTTTGATAACTTGAAGAATGTAAAATCATTTAAACGATATATGAACTCTATATATTTAAGAAAATGTTTCTTCACAATTAGAAACAAAGGACAATTTATTTTAATGCTGGTTGCTTTTGTGACCTTATCTTCTTCCACAAATGATTATGAAGAAACATTTCAATGAGAATTACATTGAAAGTATTGTTTGGGCCATCTTGTTGTCAATAACAGGATATAGCCAGGACTTAATGGAATTACTTGATACAAGCAAAATCATTTTCACTTTAATAATACGTAATGAATTTTTCTTAACTAGTTATTATTCGACAGTCCCAAATTTAGGCTTTGATTTAAACATTGGAATTCTGAAGTAAATTGAATAGTTGAATCCCAGGCTAACTCTTTTACTTCCTTTTCCAAAACCCGGAATATAATAAGACTGCATGATGGGCTTCTTCGATTTCACCAACATTAGCCTACCTCTCACAGACCATCCAATAAAAACATTCCTGAATAGCTCAGCTCTGATACCTCCTGCCAGTTCAATCCAATGCCCATAAAATGTACTCTGAGGCACTGATTCGGCAAAATAATCTCCCCAGTACTCATTCTCAATAATGATATTATCTGCAGAATGATTTTGTGATGAAAAGCCGTACCTAAAGCCAAAAAATACCATTTCATACTGATCAATAGAAAGGTTTTTCTGGAAATTATAATCCATGCCAAGCCTGATATAATAACCTTCTGACTGATAATTATATGTTGGCTTTTCCAGATTTATTTCCTGCAGGCCAAATTCAACTACCGGATAATAGTTTCTTTTGATTTCATAATCAAGAGAAAATTCAAATACTGTTCGCTCCGGCTCAAAATAATACAAGGTAAGTCGTGACAGGTCAAATCCAAATCTAGGACCCTTGATCCTGAATTTTTCTTTTGCCTTTTCTTCCTGCGAAAAACCTGGAAGAATGGTAATCAGAACAAAAATAATACTAAAAATATATCTTGATATTTTGTTCATTTAAGTTGCTAATTTCATCATTTACAATTTCTGCCGATTGAATAAAATTTTTAGTGTAGCTAACAGATTTCAATTGGTATAAATGTGAAAACCCACATTCAACGGATACCAGATACATCTGTTTTGAAAAATTAAGCTGAAGCGTATCATCTACAAAATAACTGATGTCCCATTTCTTGGTCGTATCATTTATAGGAATGGAATCATAAACGGCAAAAGAAAATAAAAACTTACAGGAATCAATACCCTGCGGTAAAGGAAGAAGTACATTTTTTTTCCCAATGAGAGTATCAGTTGTAATAGTATCAGGTTGTTGAATGCCTTTAACAGCAATACTTCCAAAGGAAGTATCATATTCTACTCCATAAATATTCTTATAAAAGCCTGCATTTGCAGAAGGTTCAATTGCATCCTGGCAAACCGTATCCTGACGACAAGATTGATCGAACAACATCACTGATAAAACAAAAAATACGATGTATATACTTCTCACCATTAATAAATTCTTATGTTCTCTCCTAAAGAAGAAAGCTGCAAAAATACATTCTGAATATTAAATATTTCAGTGATGCAAGATAGTAAAATTTTAAAGGCGTTTTCTGGGGTAAATAATTCTTAAACCAACGATTTTGCATGCAAACATGTAATGATTACCTTTGTGACCTTATTTTTCAGATTTCATCTTTGACGACTATCTTTTTCAAATACTAAGATTCATTTATGAAAAAAACTATTTTAATCATCCTGGATGGATGGGGAATTGGCAATAAGGACAAAAGTGATGTGATATGGAACGCCAATACACCAAATATGGACAGATTAACAAAACAATATCCCAACTCAAAATTATTATGCAGCGGCGAGGATGTTGGTCTGCCTGAAGGACAAATGGGAAATTCTGAGGTTGGACATTTGAATATTGGAGCTGGCAGAGTAGTGTACCAGGATCTGGTCAGAATAAATAAATCAATCAGGGAAAATAGCATTTCAGAAAACAAAACCCTGAAAGAAGCATTTCAATACGCAAAGAAGAACAAGAAGGCTGTTCATTTTATAGGGCTTATTGGCCCCGGGGGAGTACATTCAATGAGCAATCATTTAATGAAATTGTGCGACTTAACAAAAGATCATGAACTCGAGAATGTATATATTCATGCTTTAACTGATGGCCGGGATACTGATCCAAGAAGTGGGTATGGTTTTATAGAGAAGGTAGTAGATCATTTGAAAACCTCGAATGGCAGATTTGCTTCATTGATTGGCCGCTATTACACCATGGATCGGGATAAGAGGTGGGAACGTATTAGCAAAGGATACAACCTGATGGTACATGGTGAGGGAAAACCCTATACTGATATACTGCAGGCTATGAAGGATTCTTACTCTGAAGGAGTTACAGATGAGTTTATTGAACCAGTAGTACTGGTTGATGAAAAAGGCAATCCACTGGGGAAAATTCAGGAGGATGATGTGGTGATATGCTTTAATTTTCGTACTGATCGATTGCGCCAGATTACAACAGCTTTAACACAAACAGATTTGCCTGAGTTCGGAATGAAAACTATGCCTTTGCATTATCTGACTCTTACTACTTACGATGAAAGTTATCAAAACATTAATGTAGTTTTTAATAAGCAAAATGTGACTCACACCTTAGGAAAGGTAGTATCAGAAAATGGCTTATTGCAAATACGTATTGCAGAAACAGAAAAATATGCACATGTTACTTTCTTTTTTAATGGCGGACAAGAAGAAGAGTTTATTGGTGAGCAAAGGCTGTTGGTTTCTTCACCCAGGGTGGCAACATATGATTTACAACCCGAGATGAGCGCTCCTGAGGTTGCTGATAAAATAATTATAGAATTGAATAAGGGAAAAGTTGATTTTGTATGCCTGAACTTCGCTAATGGAGATATGGTAGGACATACAGGAATATATTCTGCAATCGAAAAAGCTGTAGAAACTGTTGACAATTGTGTTGGAAGAGTTGTACACGCAGCACAGGAAAATGGATATACAGCAATGATAATTGCCGATCATGGAAATGCCGATTTTGCGCTGAATGATGATGGCTCTCCAAATACTGCACATTCTTTAAATCCTGTTCCCTGTATTCTGGTTAGTGATGATGTAAAAGAAATTAGGGATGGCATATTGGCAGATGTAGCTCCAACACTTCTAAAAATAATGGGATTACCCATTCCTGAAGAAATGACCGGGAAAGTATTGATTTGAGAACAAGGAACACCGATTAACGATTTGTGATTTATTTGAAAGTATTGATTCAGAATATAAAATTTTCGAATTCCCTTAATGATCGCATTTTTAGTGCTACTTTATGTCTACTTTGAAATTCTCAGTAGAATAGCATACAACTATCACACAAAGTTGCACAAAGAAGACTCAGAGACCCACAAAGTAAAAGCACTGATTATAAAGGTGAATTATTCTTCTTTCTTCTTAGGCAATTGATTTTCCAGCTCCTCTATTCTATCTCTTTTCTTACTAATAGATGGAAGAGAGAATAGCACCCCAAGAATGGCACCAATAAAAAGAACAGTAGTCATTATCAGGGCCGCTGAACTTTCAATGGTCCAGAAAAATAAATTAACCGGAATAGGATCTGAATTTTGTAATGCAAATATTACAACAATTAAAACAAGTAATAGGGCAAAGATCAAACTTCGTTGCATAGTGTAGGAGTTTAAAAACGAATTAAAGAGCTTATATCATAGTTTGTAAGTCTTTCACGTCCATTTAAAAAATTAAGCTCACATAAGAAACACAAGTATGTTTTCTTCAAATTAAAATTGTTCAATAATTTAATCGCTGCCTTAGCAGTTCCTCCAGTTGCAAGCAGGTCATCATGCAAAAGAACAATATCATTCTGACTCAAAGCATCTCTATGTATTTCAAGACTATCAATCCCATATTCAAGTGCATACTTTATTGAATATTTTTCAGCCGGCAGTTTACCTTGTTTTCTAATTGGCACGAATCCGGCTCCAAGCCTGGCTGCTATAGCGCCTCCAAGAATGAATCCCCGTGCTTCCAAGCACACCACTTTAGTAATCTGACTGTCTTTATAGGCATCAGCTATTGTGTCTACCAAAAAAGAAAAGTATTCTGGTTGTTTAAGAATAGTGGTAATGTCTTTAAACTGAATGCCTTTTTTAGGAAAATCAGGAATGTTTCGGATTTCTTCTTTGATTTCAGCAATAGTAATGTCTGTAATCATTATATATAGGAGATTAACAACACAAATTTAGCAATTTTATGTATAACAATACTTTAATGCCAATAGTTTATGATTATCACAGTGTGGATTTAATTGTCCCTCCATCAATTGCATACACTTGCCCGGTAACATAATCGGCAAGCGGCGATAAAAGCCATGAAGCAAGAGAGGCAAAGTGTTTTAAGTCACCCGTTTTTTTCATGGGTATTGAATCCTCAATCTGACTCTTCGCTTCATTTTTTGATATATTTAAGTTTTCAGCTTTTTTATTGATCAATCTTTCTACCGCAGGAGTAAGATGATAACCCGGGGCTATGACATTAAATGTAATTCCTTTATCAGGCAATTCCTGTGAGAGAGTTTTCACAAAACCAACCACAGATAGGCGCATGGAAGTGCTGAGAACCAGATTCTCAAGAGGCTGTTTTACTGCCGAACTTTCTATATAAAGTAACCTTCCATAATTTTGTTCTATAAATTTTGGCAGGAAAAGTTTTGTAAGTTCAACTTTCCAACGCACCAGATTTTTGTAAGCCTCATCCCAGTCTTCAATGCTTGTTTCAACAAATGATTTTACAGGTGGGCCGGCCGCGTTTACCAAAATACCACTCAATTCTGAGGTTTCAACTTTTATAAAAAGCTGGTTTAAAATTTTCGTCTGAGTGATATCACCTGCCAATGTTTCCAATTGACCAGGAAAAGCCTTCTGCAATTTCTTAAGATTATCTTCACTTCTTGCAACTGCTAAAACTGATGCTCCTTCATGCATAAGTTGAAGGGTTATAGCTTTTCCGAATCCACTTGTCGCTCCACAAACGATAAATTTTTTATCCTTTAGATATAGATCCATAGTGTTATATTTAAGCTCGAAGTACTATTCTTCTTCAGGTCAGCAACCAGCAACTTCTTTAAACATGTAAGTTATAAAAAAGGGGGCTTTTTCACCCCCTTCATATCAAGGTTTTCTGATACTTCACTATTTGACGGGTACTTTCAGTCCATTTCCATTGCCATTGCCATTCTTATCTTTCCAGAAACTTAGGAATTTGATCCATTTCATCTGGGCCAGGGAAGTTAACCGGAACATTACAGGCACGATAATCAGGGTAAGTACAGTTGAGAATGTCAAACCAAAAATGATGGTCCATGCAAGTGGCCCCCAGAACTTTGACTGATCACCTCCTATGTAGAAATTGGGATCCCAGGAGTGGAAAAATCCGGCAAAATCGAAGTTCATACCAATCGCCATAGGTATCAATCCTAACAGGGTTGTAATGGCTGTAAGTAATACCG
>CAYWBC010000159.1:0-6664 GCA_964456285.1 uncultured Bacteroidales bacterium | reverse complement strand
TGTCCCAAAATCTTTTTGATCTTCTTCCTGAAACTCCTTCAGGATGGAAAATTCAGGGCGAAGATAAAATCTATGATTTGGAATCTCTGTATGATTACATCGACGGAGGTGCTGAATTGTATATTTCTTATGGAATGAAAGATGTTGCCAGCAGGTTAATTACCAACAACAATGGCGACGAAATCAGGATAGAAATTTTTGATATGATGAATTCCGGGAATGCTTTCGGAGTATTTTCACATACACGAACCAAGGATGAAGGAAAATTTGGCCAAGGCTCTCAATATTTTCCAGGCACACAAATTTTCTGGAAAGCTCAGTATTATGTTTCCATTATGGCTACTGATGAAAATGAAAATATCAAATTGGCAATAAATAAGCTTTCAAGTCAGATAAACAGTAAAATAAGCGCTGTAGGCGAAATGCCTGATATTGTAAACCTGATGCCTCAGGAAAACCTGGAAAAAGATGCTTACATGTATTTCCATCATTACATTTGGCTGAACTCATACTATTTCATTGCTGACGATAATTTTCTTGGCATAGATCAGTATACCCATGCATTGCTTGCAAAATATGGCGAAGCAAGCAACAGGTACTATTTGCTGATTATCGAATACCCTGATCCGGGTAAAGCCAAAGCAGCTTTTTCTGATTTTAAAGAGAAATTTCTGGATCCTGAAACTGCAGAAACAGCAATAATGATTGAAGATGGAAAGTGGCTGGGCGGATCTTCCATAAGCAAGTATCTTATTTGTGTATTTAATGCTTCTTCCAAAACGGAAGTTGATAATCTCATCAGTAAAACAATGAACAAAACTCAACCCTAACACAAGTGACCATGAAATCCAAAACAATTACCCGAAGAAAATTATTAAAAGATTCAACCCTGGCTGCAATAGGTGCATCCTTATTTTTGAATTCACCATTAAAAGCCTATAGCAATGCCAATCAGGGAGATCTCTCAAAAGTGATCTTAATAAGGGATAAAAATGTTCTGGATGAAAATGGAATTGTAGACATTGATATACTTGAAAAAATGCTTGACCAGGGAATAATGAAACTCACTGGTATGAAATACAAAGAAGATGCATGGGCTTCAATATTTAAACCTAATGATGTGTTGGGCATAAAAACAAATGTATGGAAGCATTTATCTACGCCTGTAGAACTGGAAAATTTGCTAAAAGCAAAAGCGATTGGAATGGGCGTAATACCTGAAAAGATCAGCGTAAATGACCGGGGCGTAAAAATGGATCCGGTATTTCAAAAATCAACTGCTTTGATTAATGTACGTCCCATGCGTACACACAATTGGGCTGGAGTTGGCAGCCTTCTAAAAAATTACATCACATTTGCTGATAACCTGCCAGCCTATCACCCCGATTCTTGTGCTGACCTGGCTACTTTGCAGAATTTACCTATGGTTAAAGGCAAAACAAGGCTGAATATTCTTGTTATGTTCACACCTCTTTTTCATGGTGTGGGGCCCCATCACTACAACAAACAGTATGTCTGGAACTACAAGGGATTGATTATGGGCTTTGATCCAGTGGCAGTAGACGCCACCGGATTAAGAATAATACAGGCAAAACGCAAAGATTTTTTCCAGGAAGATATACCTCTTAATCCGCCTGCAAAACATATCATTCTTGCTGACACAAGACACCATCTTGGAAATGCCGATCCCAATAAAATAGATCTTATTAAACTGGGTTGGAAAGAAGATTTGCTAATCTAAGGAGGTTGCTGGTTACTAGGTGCTGGTTTCTGGTCCAACCAACTAGCAACTTGGAACCAGAAACCAGCAAATTTAATGGCATTTGTATGTTTCGAAGTTTTGAGTAACTTGCCCTCTAGCGATCGGTTAATTGAAAGTTAGTAAAACCATTGATAATAAATTTTCATTTCTACCCATGAACAACCCTGATCAGAAAAACCAGGAAAAATTAATTGAGGGATATATCAAGGGAAATGCCAGGGAATTTTTTCTTATCACCCACTGGATTGAACAGGTTGTTAAAAATTATCAGTGGGGACTCGAGAATTTTAACGAAGATATTGTTCAGGATGTAAGGTTGAAGATATATCTGAATCTTAAAGAAAATAAGTTCCAAAGAAACTCAAAGTTAAAGACCTATGTTTATCGAATAAGCAAATATACCTGCATCGATTTTTTAAGGAAAACTTATCCTTCTGATAAAGAAAACTTTGAACAAAGGGAAATCATAGATGAGGACAACGCTCTTGATTCATTAATAAACAAAGAAAAGGAGAGAGTTTTAGAACTAGTTCTAAATGAACTTGCATCCATGTGTCGTGAAATACTTCAAATGGTTTTTATAGAAAAATTAACCTACAATGCTATTAGCTCTATCTTTAACATAGCGGAAGGAACTGTAAAATCAAGAGTATCAAGATGCATTAAGAAAGCTGTGGAAATAAAGGATAAATATTGGAACGATTCTAAAAAGAGTACGACAGTTAAGTAAAATCCTGATATTATGACAGACAAAATAATATGCAAAGATAGACAGATAGCAGAGCTTTTTCCCTGGTACATAACAAATTCTATTTCCAAAATAGAACGTCACAGAATTGAAAAACACCTGGCTTCTTGTCCGGTTTGTAAAAAAGAATTAGCTACACTCAAGTCATTTTACGAAGAGTTTTATCTGCAGGGAAAATCAATAGATAATGAACATATTAATTCAGTTCTCTTAACTATCTATTCCGAGAATAAAAAAGAACTTGACCATTCAAATATTCAACGCATTGAAAATCATCTGGCGATTTGTGCAAATTGTAAAAATGAAGTAGATATACTGAAAAAAGTTAATCTTTCACTTACAACATCAAAAGCTGAATCTTTTTGGCAACAACTGGTTGATCGTGTTGAACAATTCATTTTTAAACCAGTAATTAAACCTGTATTTGCCTATGCCCTGGTGTTACTTCTTATTTATCCGGCCTGGTTAGGTATAATGAAAATAAGTGAGGGTACAACCAGCACTACAGAACCAGTAAATATTAATAAACATTTTGTACTTGAACCATTTGAACAAAGAGCTGGCACAGGATCACCAAATATTATATTGCTTGAGAAAACTACTGAGCTTTTTACCTTTTCCTTTAACATCCCCGTTATTGATAATACTGATTATAACTATAAGGCTATCATTGTCGACGATAATAATAAAACCGTATGGAAGGCCAAGGATATTAAACAAATAGATGCCTATGGCAGTATTCTTTTGGTCTGTAATAAAAGATATTTTCATGAAGGAACTTACACTCTATTTGTAAATGAAAAAAATAAAGATGAACTTGAGGCTGAAAATGAATATAAGTTTGTCTTTAAAGTTCAAATGAATGAGTAATCCTCATTTTACAAAGAGATACACTCCTGCTTTTATTTGGTTAATATCCTTTCTGTTTTTTCTACTCATTATTCTCTTTATTCAACAAAGATACAAGGGTGATGCACAGCATCGTTATATAAAATCTTTACAACTGGTAAACAATCTGAAGTATGATGCTGCTATAATTCAATTATCAGACCTTATTGAGGATTATCCTGCTTATAATAAAGCCTACAGAAAACTTGCCGAGGTATTTTATCTTAAAAATAGCCAACAACAAGGTATTGATCAATTTAATACCTTAATAAAGGAATATCCTAATAGTATATACTCCTCTCATGGTATGGGATATTTGTATCAACTGTTTGATGAGTTTGAGAAAGCGCTTTCAGTATATCAACCAATAATTTCTGTTTGCCCTGAATATACTTCTTTATATAGAGATTTTATTGACAATTGCAGCCAACTGGAAAAACTGTCTTTGGCAGATAGTATATTAAACAGTCTGAGCGAGAGAAATACAGGAAATTTATTCATCGATTATGGCCTTGCTTATCTTTCGATTAAACTTAATAAATTCCAGGAGGCCTCAGAGAAGATAGATAAAGTATTAAGTGCTCCTGATATTGTTTTAGATGCTTATTTATTAAGAAGCGTTATTTGTTGGAATTTAGGACAGTATAAAAAATTTCTTGAAGCAAGTGAAATTGGTTTACAGTATTCAAAATCTGTAAATGACTTGCAATATCAATGCAATTTCACCGGTAACATTGGTCTTGCTTATAATTATTTGGGGAATTATCCGGAAGCAATAAGTTATACTAAAAAAGCTATAAAACTTGCAAAAAAAGCCCAAGAGATAGAGCAAGAAGTCAGATCAACAGGTAACTTAGGTATAAGCTATCGCGATTCAAAAGACTATAAAAAAGCAATAAGATATATCGAAGAAGCAATACAAGGTGCTATTAAAATAAAGGATAGACACCGTGAGGGACTTTTTTATAGGAATTTGGGGAGTGTATATCAAATGACCGGAGAGTATGCAAAGGCAATGGAAAACTTTGAAAAGTCGCTCCCTATCGCAATAGAAACAGGCGACAGGTATACAGAATGCTTAACATTGCTTAGTATGGCGCTGGCTAAATGGAATTTGGGCGATTATGCAAGTGGAATGTCTCATGCTAATAATTCGCTGGAAATTGCCAGGATAACTGGTAATACCTGGGCAGAAGGCAGATGCTACAGTACAATTGGCCTAATATATTGGGTTCAAGGATTGTATGCTAAGGCACTCAATTATAACGAAAAGGGCCTTGCCATAGCAACAAAAATTGGAGATATTGAGGGAGAATCATATTGTCTGGGGAATATTGCCATTATCTATAACGATGTTGGAGAAATTAGCAAGACACTTGATTATTACAGCAAAGCGCTTGAAGTAAGCAAAAGAATTGGAAATAAAAGCGAAATTGGTCGAAATCTGTTAAACATAGGCTGTACCTACCATAAACTGGATAATTTCAATGGCTCATTAAACTATTATATGAAGTCGTTGAAGGTTTTTAAAGAAATTGGAGATCAGAAAGAATTGGCTGAAGTATATGGAAATCTTGGGATATTAATGATTGATCTAAATGAACTCAAGAAAGCAGAGCAGTATCTCAGTCAAGCATTAGCGATAGGGAAAAATATCAGAGCTGAAAGTTTAATTACAAAACAATTAATAAATCTCGGATTTTTAGAATTCAATCGTGAAAAATATGAAGCTGCTTTTAATCATTTCAATGAAGCTTTAAAACATGCAAATTCCTTAAACTCATCGCAATATTATTGGCAGGCTCATTCCGGTCTGGCCATGGTTTTAAGAAAACAAAATAAATATAAGCTTGCACTTGAACATTTTGTAGCTACTATTGACAAAATTGAAGAAACTCAGCGGATACTGCCAGTTGAAGACTACCAATCGAGCTTTTTAGATGAGCATATTAATGCATACGAAAATATACTTGACCTATTATCAGAAATGCATAGGAACAATCCTTCGGGCAACTTTGATAAGCAGGCTTTTCATTTTGCTGAAAGAGCAAAAGCCAGGGCGTTTCTACAAAATTTAGTAGAATCAAGAGCCAATATCAATAGCGGTGTATCTCCTGAATTGAAATTGAAGGAGCAGGAAATACTCAAAAATATTTCGGATAAACAAAAGCAACTTTTTCAGGATGATTTGACTACCAGAAAGCGAAAGCAATTATTCTCTGAACTTGAAAATCAGGAAAGTGAATTTGACAAATTGGAACGGGAAATTAAAACAAGCAATGCAAAATATATTGATTTATATTCTCCTGAACCTTTTGATAATCATAAAATTCAAAACGATGTATTGCAAAAAAATGAAGTGATTCTCGAATATTCACTAGGAGAAAAAAAATCATTTCTATGGTTACTCTCCAAAGAAAAATTTTCGTTTTTTGAATTGCCCTCTGCGGCGATTATTGAACAAGCAGTCGAAGAATATCTTCAGACAATTGAAAAGCCAGCGAGTATTACTAATCCCTACTCAATTCATGTTACAAAGGGAATGATTGTTTTTGATCTTCTCCTTAAAAATTGCATGCATGAACTTACTGAGGAGGATCATTTGATTGTTGTAGCTGATGGGATCCTTCATCGCTTGCCTTTCGAATCCATTATCGTGAACAATGCCAGCAAGGATAATTCACCCCGGTACCTGATTGAAAAATATACTGTATCCTACAGCCCCTCCGCTACATCTCTTGCCTTTCTTCCCGATTATATTGAAACAAGTGAGAAAGAACAAAAATATTTGCTTGCGTTTGCTGATCCGGTTTTTCGAACAACATCAGTGACATCTAAAATAACTGAACGAGGTATGCATTTCCAAAGAAATAACCTGAATGCTCCCAATAATGAAAAGGAAGGTATATTTAATCGACAGGAGACAATTGACTTTCAGTTAAATTCACTTCCATTTACCCGCACTGAAGTTCAGAAAATATCAGAATTATTCCCCCCGGGGCAAAGTGTCATTTATTTTGGTAATGAGGCTAATGAGGAAAACGTAAAAACTGAATCCCTCGATCGATACAAATATATACATTTTGCGACTCACGGTTTAATTGATGAATCTATGCCTTTTCGCTCAGGTATTGCATTGAGCAGTGATGACAAATCGAAAGAGGATGGAATATTGCAGGTGAATGAAATATTGAACCTGGAACTCAATGCGGATATGGTGGTGCTTTCTGCCTGCCAGACAGCGCGTGGAAAACTATACCGCGGCG
>CAYWBC010000158.1:0-6683 GCA_964456285.1 uncultured Bacteroidales bacterium | reverse complement strand
ACGTTTAGTATATGCAAAGTAGGCGATTGCGGGCTTCAAACTTATCAAACCGTTACAATTTTGAAGCGGGCTACAACCCTTGAAAACACTACTATTTCGCCTATTTTGTATATACATTGTTGTGCCGTCGTGCTTTCTACTCTAAATATTTTCTCAGTTTAATTAAATCCATTCCATCCGCTCTTGCATGGAATTGTATGTCAATCGGTCTAAAGTCGTTTTTGATTAAGAGTCTTAACATTTTTTTGTTGTCGGCGAAAACAAAAGATTCAACTGATTTGAAATTGTCATTTGTTGCAATCTTTATACATTCATTTATTAAGCCTTGTCCAATTCCTTTTTTCTGGTTGCCTTTGTCAACAGCCAAAAGAAACAATTCAAAACCTTGGAATTTACTTTTCTTATATGCTAATACTCCTGAAAATAAATTATTTGTTCCGTAAATAATATAATCAATCCCATTCTCTTTGTGAGTCTTGGTCAAGTTCTCTATCATTTTCTTGTCAAACTTTATCAAAGAATAACTAAGAAATTTAAAGGAGTCATCATTATCCAAGCATCTTGATAATAAACCTGTTAAATTATCAAAGTCTGTTTTGCTGTCTAATGGTTTTATCAATCGTATCATTCAATTATATCAATCTATTAATGTTATTAATTTTGGTCAGTATTATTTTTATTATTGGAATTTTAAAAAGGTAAATCATTTAGATACTCATTATCAATCGAATCAAGTATTTTGTTATTTTGCTCATGGCAATGATTATTAGAATCTTTTTCACTACTCATTAGCTCGTAATCTCCATTTATGAAGAAATCCAAGTCAGTTGCATTTTTTTCGTAAAACTCATTTTCTGGTATGCCATCAATTACATATATTCTATCATGTTTCATTTTTCCACCTACAAAGTAGGTCCTTTTTATGAATTCTCGTCCATTCTTATCTTTATGTATCTTTTGCTTCCTTTTATTTTTCACTTTTCCTTTATCCTAATTTAGTTGCACTTGGTTGTCCAGCATGCGGCACAACTAGTTAATATAAACACCTTGTTGATTTCAGACCAAAATAAGCAATACTATATTAAGAAGCAAATTGTTAAGCTTGTACAAACGAGTACAAACGAAAGTAAACGTTTGTATCTGGATAATTTGAAAGTAATTTTGTAAAGGTTTTTATTTATTGCATGAAAGTCTTGTATTTAAGCTGCTTCGATTATTTTTGTGAGTATGTTCACTTGAATTTAATAGCATGAAATACTTTTTCTTTTATAGTTTGGTTGCAATTCTTGGGTGCGGGCAATCGTCTGTTAAGCAAACTTATCAAACAGATGTGAATTCGCCAAAGATGCAAACAGGCAAAGCTGAGATCCAACCTGCAGGCAATACCATTGAAACCAGATTTCTGCCTCCTGATGGATTTTTACGAACGGATGTAACAAACAATTCTTTCCAGCAATATCTGAGAAGTCTTCCCTTAAAAACTCATGGCTCGGTAGTTATGATCTATGATGGAAGAACGAAACAAAATTACAATGTTTATGATGCCGTTGTGGATTTGGAAATTGGAACAAAAGACCTGCACCAGTGTGCCGATGCCTTGATGCGTCTTAGAGCTGAGTATTTATTTAATCAAGGACAATACGATAAAATTCATTTCAATTTTACTAACGGCTTTCGTGTTGACTATTCGGAATGGATACAGGGGAAAAGAATTAAGGTAGATGGTAACAGAACATGGTGGGTTCAGTCAAGCCATGCCTCAAATACTTACTCAGATTTCTGGAAGTATATGGAAATCATTTTTTCTTATGCTGGCACTCAATCATTGTCGAAAGAAATGGAAGCAGCAAGTATTGATAATATGAATATTGGTGATGTTTTTATCCAGGGAGGTTCTCCTGGCCATGCCATAATAGTAGTAGATATGGCAGTGGATCAGAACAATGGAAAGAAAATTTTTCTTCTTGCACAAAGCTATATGCCCGCCCAGGAATTACAGGTACTGAAGAATCCGAACGATGCAAAACTGAGTCCCTGGTATTCAGTTGACTTCGGAGAGGTTTTGCAAACTCCGGAATGGACATTTCGGAAGATAGATTTAAAAAGATTTAAAGAGGAATAGCATTAAATGCGATAATTTTCCTTATTCATCAGCTCCTTTTATATAGGTAATTTTTGTATTTTTATTTGTACTATTACAATACTTAACCTTAACTATTTTACTTATTAAATTCTTGAATTAGGGAACCTCTGTGTCTTGTTTATGTGGCTTTGTGAAATAGCGATATAAATTATACCACAGAGATTCACAAAGCAGACACAGAGTGCCACAAAGAGGAATTCATTTCAATATAATAGTTTTGTTTTTTTCACTAACTTCGCAGTCAAATATTTAAGAATCAGGGAGTTTTAATTTATCCATAAGCCATGATAAAACTGGAGGACAAGACTGCTTTCATTGCAGAAGGGGAGAATATAAGCTATAAGGCCTTATTAAAAACTATATCATCTTTTACAGAATATGTAAGCATTGCTCCCGGAGACAGGGTGGTAATTTATTCAGAGAACAGAATGGAATGGATATATGCTTTCTATGCCATTTGGTTGAGAGGAGGAATTCCGGTACCTATTGATTTTATGGCTGCCCAGGACGATGTTTCCTTTATTTTAAAGGATTGCGAGCCTAAAGTAATTTTTGTTTCTGATGCGTTGAAAGGAACTATCAAGAATAGCCTTGAATCTGCCAAACTAAAAACTGAGGTAAAAGTTTTCGAGGAGCTTAAGTCGGGTATTAAGTCGAGAGCAATTGAAGGGAAACTGGAGCCAAAAGATGATCAAACAGCGGTTATTATTTATACTTCAGGAACTACAGGCAGCCCTAAGGGCGTTATGCTTTCCTTTGAAAATCTGTTGATCAATATAAGAAATGTAACAGAAGATGCCAAGATTATCACTGGTGAGGCCTGCATAATGATGTTGCTTCCCCTGCACCATATTTTCCCGCTCATGGGAACGCTTATCATGCCATTGTATGTAGGAGCAACAATTGCGGTTTGTCCCTCCATGAAGCCTGACGATATTATGGCAACATTAAATGATAACAAAGTTTCAATCATCATTTCTGTGCCGAGATTTTATGCAACAATCAGGAAAGGGATTCTGGATAAGATCAATAAAAAGCTGGTTGCTAAGCTGCTTTTCAAATTGGCCAAATCATTAAAATCATTGAAATTTTCACGATTTGTATTTGGAACTGTACAAAAGAAATTTGGCGGCAACATTAAATATATGGTTGCCGGAGGGGCAGCCCTCGGGAAGGAAATCGGGGATGACTATTATGCTCTTGGCTTTGAAATACTTGAGGGTTATGGTATGACTGAAGCAGCTCCAATGATTGCCTTTACCCGGCCCGGAAAATACTTTCCGGGGTCAACAGGACAGGCAATTGCCGATATGGAAGTAAAAATTGAAGATGGAGAGATCATTGCTTCCGGGAAAAATATTATGCAGGGATATTACAACAGACCGGAGGAAACAAAAGATATTGTGAGAGATGGTTGGCTCTATACTGGCGACCTTGGGTATATAGACAAGAATGGAGCAATATACATTACCGGCAGGAAAAAGGAAATCATTGTATTGTCGAGTGGAAAAAATATTAATCCTGTGGAGATAGAGCAGAAGCTGGAAAAAATGTCTGCCTACGTTAAGGAAGCAGGAGTATTTCTAAATCACAATATACTTCAGGCATTAATTGTTCCCGATCTTGCAAAAATGAAAACCGATGGCATTGAGAACTACGATGAATTTGTTAGATGGGAGATCATTGACAAGTTTAACGAAACAGCATCTCCTTACAAAAAGTTGATGAAGTTTACCATTACTCCTGAAGAATTGCCAAAAACCCGTCTGAGTAAGTTGCAGAGGTTCAAATTTCAGGAGATTGCTGATCTGAATGGCCGTAATAGGAATGTGAAAAGCGATGAACCTGATTTTGAAGAGTATGTTGCAATTAGGGAGTTTTTAAAAGAAGAGACAGAATCTGAAATTTATGCCTCCGATCATCTTGAGATGGATATTGCGCTCGATTCCTTAGGTAAGGTAACCTTACAGGTATTTATCGAAAATACATTTGGAGTATCAATACCTGAACAGGAGTTTTCTAAGTTTCCTTCCGTATTGAAATTGTCTGAGTTTGTAAGAGATAAAAAGACCAAAGTAAAATTTGAGTTAATCAATTGGTCAGATATATTAAAAGAGAAAATACAATTTCACGTACCTAAACCTAAATTCTCTTTACCGCTTATTAATTTTTCTTCTCGTGTATTATTGAATACATTTTTCAGAATAAAAGGGGAGGGAAGGAAGAATATTCCTGAAGGACCTTTTATCCTTGCTCCAAATCACCAGAGCTTTTTTGACGGATTTCTTGTAACCTCGTTTTTACGCTCACACATTATGAAGAATACTTATGTGTATGCAAAGGAGAAGCATTGGCCAAAAAACTGGATGAAATCTTTGGCCAGCAGAAACAATATTGTACTAATGGACATAAACAATGACCTCAAATCGTCCATTCAGAAGCTTGCTGAAATACTTAGGAAGGGAAAGAATGTCATTATTTTCCCAGAAGGAACCAGGTCAAAAACAGGAAAATTAGGCAACTTTAAAAAGACTTTTGCCATACTAAGTCAGGAATTGAATATTCCTGTTGTACCGGTTGCGATCAATGGTTCATATGATCTTTTACCTCCGGGCAGGTCATTCCCCCGCTTATTCAGAAAAGTATCAGTGAGTTTTCTTCAGCCTGTATATCCGATAAATCAATCCTATGACGATTTAAGGGATGCAGTCTACAAAAAGGTAGCTGGCAGAATGAATAAGAATTCGTTAACATGAGTTCGCTATAAGCAAAGTAGTTTGTTTTAGTATTGGAAGTTTTCTGAAATTGAGGAGAATGGAATAATGGAAAATTGGAATTGGTTTACTGACCAATGTTTCAGTTTCCCATTATTCCATAATTCCAAAATTAGAAACAACCCTATAAGTTATAGTCTTTCAAAGGCTAAATGAATTGCAGACATCGAACTCAGATGAATTAAATTTTAAACGATTCCCTGGTCAATCATTGCATTGGCCACCTTAAGAAATCCTGCAATGTTTGCTCCTTTTACATAGTCGATGTAACCGTCTGCTTGCCGGCCATAATGGCTACATGATTCATGTATAGATTCCATAATCTGGTGCAAACGATGATCAACTTCTGATTTTGGCCAGCGAAGTTTCATGGCATTTTGAGTCATTTCAAGTCCTGATGTTGCTACTCCTCCTGCATTTGCAGCTTTTCCCGGACAATACAATAATTTGTTACTCTGGAAAACATCAATAGCTTCCGGAGTACAAGGCATATTGGCTCCTTCACAAACACAGATGCAATTGTTCTTCACCAGTTCTTTTGCATCATTTTCATCCAGTTCATTTTGAGTAGCGCAGGGTATCGCAATATCACATTTAACTTTCCAGGGATGCTTGCCGGCAATGAATTGAGCACTTTTAAATTCTTGAGCATATGGTTCAACAATGTCTTCATTGCTGGCTCTTAATTCCAATAGATAATCAATTTTTTCACCACTCACACCTTCTTCATCATATATGTATCCATCAGGTCCTGAAAGGGTTATTACCTTAGCTCCCAGTTGATTTAATTTTGTAACAGCACCCCAGGCAACGTTTCCAAAACCTGATACTGAGACGGTTTTGCCCTCAATTTTCTTCTTTCGTGCAGCAAGCATTTCTTTGGTAAAATACACCACACCAAAGCCTGTAGCTTCCGGACGAATCAGACTTCCGCCCCAATGAAGGCCCTTACCCGTAAGTATTCCGCTAAACTCATTGGTAAGCTTTTTGTACATTCCGAATAGAAATCCAATTTCTCTTCCGCCAACGCCAATATCTCCTGCAGGTACATCAGTCTGTGGACCAATAATTTTCCATAATTCCAGCATAAATGATTGACAGAACCGCATGATCTCATTATTAGATTTGCCCTTGGGCTGAAAATCAGACCCTCCTTTTCCTCCGCCCATTGGCAGGGTAGTAAGGGCATTTTTAAAGATTTGCTCAAACCCCAGAAATTTAAGTATGCTTTCATTTACACTCGGGTGAAACCTCAATCCACCCTTATAGGGGCCAATAGCATTATTGAATTGAACCCTGTAGCCTCTGTTGATGTGAACACCTCCTTCATCATCCATCCAGGGAACTTTAAAAGTAAATACCCTGTCGGGTTCAATAAGCCTTTCAATGATTCCTGCAGTCTGAAAATGAGGATTGCTGTTGTAAATTTCTTCTATCGATTCAAGAACCTCGTGAACAGCTTGTAAATATTCCTGTTGCCCTGGATTTCGGTTTTCAAGATTCTGCATTAAATTATCAATGTTCATAGCGTAAAGAATATATCCATTTTAAAGTTAGGCCATAAAATAAAACTCCCAAAGAGCTTTGTTAACATAAAGGTAGCTATACCATATGGATTGGTGGTATGATTTTCATCATAATGCTGTGATTTAATCAGGCGTAGAAAATAATGGAAAATTTTAATGAGTGAACCAAAAACTCACTATAAGGGTTGTATAAGAAAAATAGAATTTTCTACTTTGCATGAAAAATTGGAATTGGTAAGG
>CAYWBC010000157.1:0-6734 GCA_964456285.1 uncultured Bacteroidales bacterium | reverse complement strand
AAACGGGATTCGAACCCGCGACCCCGACCTTGGCAAGGTCGTGCTCTACCACTGAGCTATTTCCGCAAATAATATTTATATATGTAAAGAACTTCTCTCGACTTAATCACCAGGTTATTCCCTGAATCGCTTGATAAGTGGTGCAAATATAGAGTTTTTTTTATTATAGCCAAAGCCGGAAAATAGGAATTTTAACTGTCTTTGAAGAATGAATTACAATCCCGATAATTTCTTTATTTCATTCAACTTGTTCAGAGCTTCTATGGGAGTTAAATTGTTAATATCCGCATTTTTAATTTCATCACGAATTTGCTTCAGAACCGGATCATCAAGCTGAAAAATACTTAACTGCATACCTTCCCTGTGCTCAGCAACATCAGAAATTGGTTTTGATAAGGATCTATTGTCATGGGACTGTTCCAATTCCTCAAGTATTTCATTTGCACGCTTCACAATACTTTTGGGCATTCCAGCCATTCTCGCAACATGTATTCCAAAGCTGTGTTCACTCCCTCCTCTTTTCAATTTACGAATAAAAATTACCCTGTCATCCAACTCTTTTACAGTGACATTATAGTTTTTTACTCTATCAAAATAACCTTCCATTTCATTCAGCTCATGATAATGCGTAGCAAACAATGTTTTTGCTTTAGCATGCTGGTGCTCGTGTAAATATTCAACCATTGCCCAGGCTATGGAGATGCCGTCATAAGTACTGGTACCTCTGCCTATTTCATCCAATAAGACAAGACTACGAGAGGAAATATTATTCAGGATACTAGCTGTTTCAAGCATCTCAACCATAAAAGTTGATTCTCCAAGTGAAATATTATCGGATGCTCCAACGCGTGTAAAAATTTTATCTACATAGCCAATGTGCGCCTTAGCTGCCGGAACGAAACTTCCCATTTGGGCCATTAACACTATGAGTGCTGTTTGTCGCAGCAAAGCAGACTTTCCTACCATATTTGGTCCGGTAATTATTATTATTTGCTGCTCTGTAGAATCAAGATAAACGTCATTCGCCACGTAAGGCTCATCAATCGGCAATTGCTGCTCTATTACCGGATGTCTGCCTTCTTTAATATCCAGAATTTCAGTATCATTAATTTCCGGACGAAAATATTTATTCTCCAGAGCACAGATTGAAAATGAATACAAGCAATCAAGTCTTGCCAATAGGGAAGCATTGAGTTGTATTGACGTAATATAATCAACAATGCCTTCAACAAGATTGGTGAACAACTGTGTTTCTAAGGTCAGTATTTTTTCTTCTGCACCAAGTATTTTAGATTCATACTCTTTTAACTCTTCAGTAATATAGCGTTCTGCACTAACAAGAGTCTGCTTTCTTATCCATTCTTCGGGCACTTTATCTTTATGTGTATTCCGCACTTCCAGATAATAACCAAACACATTGTTAAACGCTACTTTTAATGAAGGGATTCCAGTTCTTTCTCCCTCCCGTTTTTGAATGCCAATAAGGTATTCTTTTCCTGAGTTTAGAATATTTCTTAAATCATCAAGCTCAGATGATATTCCGGTTGCAATTACATTCCCTTTGGATACCTGAGATGAAGGTTCAGAAAGGAGTTCCTTCTCAATTCGTTCCCTGATGCTATCACATGGATTCAATTGATCAGCTATTTTAACCAAAGCACTCTCTTTCGACTCTTTACATATTTTCTTAAGTGGGATAATTGCTGTAAGTGCAATTTTTAATTGAATTACCTCTCTGGGGCTTATCTTTCCGACAGAAACCTTGGAAGTAATTCTTTCCAGATCGCCAACCTGACTAAGGTGGGTTGATACTTCCTCCCTAAATTCAGGATTTTTGATGTAGAATTCCACTACATCCAACCTCTCGTTAATTGGTGCTATGCCTTTTAGGGGAAGAGTGATCCAACGTTTTAACAGGCGGCTTCCCATTGGAGAAATGGTTTTATCCAAAACAGTGCAAAGTGTTTTGGCCCCTTCATTTATTGAATGAAATAATTCAAGATTTCGGATAGTAAACTTATCGAGCCATACGTAGCGATCCTCCTCAATTCGTGATAGTCGGGATATATGCTGTATGCGATTGTGTTGTGTCAAATCAAGGTAGTGAAGAATTGCTCCTGCCGCAATTACACCAAATTTCAATCCTCCAACTCCATATCCTTTTAAACTCGTGGTTTCGAAATGCTTTTTCAGTCTGTCATTTGCTGAATCTTCATTATAAATCCAATCGTCGAGTGTAAAAATATAATACTTATCTCCAAAGTTTTCCTGAAACCGTTTCTGCATGCCTTTCTCGAAAATTATTTCTTTTGGAGAAAAGCTGTTTAATAACTTATCGATGTACTCATACGATCCTTCCGTTGCAAGAAACTCGCCTGTTGAGATATCCAGAAAAGCTATGCCGGCAAATTTATTATCAAAATGAATGCTTGCAAGAAAATTATTCTCTTTATGATCCAGAACATTATCATTCAATGATACCCCGGGGGTAACCAATTCGGTAATCCCTCTCTTAACAATGTTCTTTGTTAGTTTTGGATCCTCCAATTGCTCGCAAATTGCTACTCTTTGCCCAGCTCGAACAAGTTTAGGCAAATAGGTGTCGAGAGCATGATGAGGAAAACCTGCCAATTCAACAAATGAAGCGGCACCATTCGCTCTTTTCGTTAGTGTAATCCCTAAAATTTCTGATGCTTTTATTGCATCATCACTAAAAGTTTCATAGAAATCACCAACTCTGAAAAGCAAAACTGCATCAGGATGTTTATCCTTAATACTATAGTATTGCTTCATTAAAGGTGTTTCTACTACTTTGTTCAAAATAATTGTTTTTAATGCAATTTTGAAAACCTAAAATTAGAGCTTTAGCTAAGGGAGTCAAAAGATAGAGGCGAAATTCTATACAATATTAATTAACAATTTTAATTCATAACTTTTTATATGTAAGGGATTAATTTACTGATAAATATAGATGCATTCCAAATGCAATCAAATATTTTTTGATCCTGAAATCTTAGGCTAAACATAGTTGTTTCTTAAAATGTAGCCACACTTTTTAATCAAATATTTTTGATTCTTTGTCACACAATATGAATATTCAATGATTATTGTTTTATTTTTGTTATGTGCTGTTAATTTTTTTTAAAATGATTTCTAAATACAAGAATGCCCAATTGGTTTTCGTGGATGGGGAAACTCCTGTCCGTATCAAACGAGTTTTACAGGCAGGGGGTAAGTTTCAATACGAACTGCGTGAATCTGGTGAGATTATTGACGAAGACCGATTGAGTCTTTTAAAGAATTGAGTTTTCTGTTATTGGTATTTATTTTCTGGCTGCTATCAAATATTGTGGCCTAAAATTGTAATGTCTGAATTGAAATGTTAGAATGTCCTTTATTCGTTAAAAATTTAAATAAAATTTTTTCGTCATTTCAACATATTCCAGCGAATATTTATGCCTTCCACGATCTTCAATAATTATTTTATTCCTTTCTACTCTGTCTTCTCGAAATGAAAACTCAGCAAGTATTCTGTTTGATTGTTTATCAGGAGTTGGAAATACTTCAGTTAAACGAATCAAATGCAACTTGCAATCAGCAGCCTTCCCGCATATAAGATTTAACATTTCTGTAGGGTAAATAATTGCGAATCTGCCATCATTTGAGAGCATTCCTGATATGCCTTCAAATAATTCATCCATTCTAAGCATATCATTGTGCCTGGCAAGTTTACGCTCTGAATCAGGATTTGTGAAAGAATTAGTAAAATATGGGGGATTAGATACTATCAAATCGTAATTACTCTTCTTTTCTAAAATAAAATCTTGCAAGGAAATTGGATAAAGATGTATTCTATTCTTCCACGGGCAATTCAGAATATTCTCTGCTGCCTGCTTTGCTGCAACTTTTTCAATTTCAATTGCATCAATACTGGCAACTGAACGCTGAGCCAGCATTATAGCAATCAATCCTGTCCCCGTACCAACATCAAGTACTCTTTTTGCCTTATTGACATTTACCCATGCACCTAAAAGAACTCCATCAGTACCTACCTTCATGGCACATTTTTCCTGTTCAATAATGAATTTTTTAAATTGAAAATAATTGTTTGGCATATCTGATCCTAAAAAGTAAAATACGGTAAATGGGGATAATAACAATATTAGGATTTTCCTTCAAAAATCCCCATACCAAAAAGGGCAAAATCATATTTAACCGGATCGCTCTGATCAAAACTTCTCAAAACAGCAGTAAGTTCTGTAACCGACTTCCAATCGTTTAGTTTACGTTTCAGCAATCCCAGATTTCTTGCAACATTGCCTGAATGAACATCCAGGGGAATGTGAAGAGCAGAGGATGGAATTTGAGGCCAAAGACCGAAATCTACCTTTTGGTCATCTTTTCTAACCATCCATCTTAGAAACATATTTAAGCGCTTAGCGGAAGATCCTTTAGCAACATTAGATACATGTTTTTCAGTTCTTACCGGATGCTTAAGTTCAAAAAAAACTTCTCTTACCCTAATCAGACAAGATTTAATATCTCCCTTCAATTTGTATTCTTCAGAAAATATGGTTTCTAAACCACCATGCTCTCTATAAATATTAGACAATGACTTTATGAAGTAAACTGCATCAATACCGCAAAACGTTCTATGACAAAAAGAATTCAGAACCTGAAAATCTTTATCATTTGCATTCATTATAAATCCATAGGGATCATTATCAAGAAGCGACATTAGATTGCCAGCATTTTTAATAATTGATTTTCGATTTCCCCAGGCAATTGTTGCGGTAAGAAAAGCAGAAATCTCAATATTCTCTTTCAAAGAAAACTGATGAGGAATACAAATAGGATCCGTCTCAATAAATTCCGGATTATTGTATTGCAGATATTTTTCGTCAAGTATTTCCTTTATTTCTTTCAATACAAAAAATGTTTTACATTTATAGCGTTCTTGAAAAATTAAATCTACAAAAGAAATCATTGGCATGAACCTATTACTAAATATTCTGTGGATAATATTCGGCGGAGGCATTGTACTTTTCTTTGAGTACATCCTCAGCGGAGTAGCACTTTGCATCACTATTATTGGCATTCCGTTTGGTCTGCAATGCTTTAAGCTGGCTATTTTTGCAATTGCACCTTTCGGTTCTCGAGTAGTAGAAACAGAAAGTTCCAGTGGTTGTCTATATGTATTTTTTAATATATTATGGATATTGCTTGGTGGAATCTGGATTGCTGCAACCCACTTAATACTAGCCCTTGTTTTTGCAATAACAATTATTGGAATCCCCTTTGCTGTTCAACATGTTAAAATGGCTGGTCTGGCAATTACTCCTTTTGGCAAACGAATTGAATAAATTACGAATCACTATTTGAAATTAATTGCCACTAACGATTCTGCCATCTTTCATTTCTAAGGTGCGATCTGCCATGTGAGCCAGTTCTTTATCGTGTGTAACAATTACGAAAGTTTGATTTAATTTATCCCTCAGATTAAAAAAAAGTTTATGCAATTCATTTTTATTCTTTGTGTCAAGATTTCCCGATGGTTCATCCGCAAGAATTACAGAAGGATTGTTAATCAGTGCTCTTGCAACTGCAATTCTTTGTTGTTCACCACCTGAAAGTTCTGAAGGTTTATGATTTGCTCTCTTCGAAAGATTAAGCATTTCCAGAAGATTGTATGCACGCTTCTCAGCAGACCGTCTTGACTCCTTAGCTATGTAAGCTGGAATACAAATGTTTTCTAAGGCATTAAATTCTGGCAAAAGGTGATGAAACTGGAAAACAAATCCAATTTTCTTATTTCTGAAAGCAGCTAGCTGCTTATCGTTGAACCGAGATAAATCACTATTATCAATTGAAATATTACCACTATCCTTCTTCATTAAAGTTCCAATAATCTGAAGGAAAGTTGTTTTCCCAGCTCCGCTGGGGCCAACAATAGTAACAATCTCTCTTTCTCTAATAGAAACATCAATCCCTTTCAGCACTTCAAGTGGTCCAAAAGATTTTTTTATTTGAGTTGCCAGAATCATAATTTGTTAAAAAAAAGCAAGTACAAGTATACACAATATGAAATAAAAAGCACACTGCCCTTAAACCTGGTCAATTTCCCTCCTTTAAAGGGCAATATAAAAAAGAATAGAATCAAAGAAGTTGCAAACATCCAATAAATATCAAATTGCAAAAAACTGGCATTGACTGAAATGGGCTTGATAACTCCGGTAAGTCCAAGTACAACAAGAATATTAAAAATATTTGATCCAATAATATTTCCAATAGAAATATCCATTTCCCCTTTTAAAGCTGCTAATAAAGATGTTGTCAATTCAGGTAAACTAGTTCCAAAAGCAACGATAGTAATAGCAATGACACGTTCACTCACTCCAAAATTGGCGGCTATAATACTGGCATTATCAACTAAGAGATTAGATCCAAATGCCAATCCAACATATGCAAGGATGAGCATAAGAATCGTTTTTCCTAATTTTTCACTTTTTATATTAGGTGAGGTATCTTTAACTTTTACATTATTATTTCGCGAATACTTTAGCAAACCTACAATATAAATTACAATCAAAACTAAAAAGACGATTCCCTCCCATCTCGCTAGTTGAAGGTTGCATATGAAAACCCATAATAATAAGCTGATAATTAGCATAAACGGTGCATCAATTTTCACAGAATTGCTTCTTACAGGTATGGGAATGATGATGGCAGTTAAA
>CAYWBC010000156.1:0-6960 GCA_964456285.1 uncultured Bacteroidales bacterium | reverse complement strand
TATCCAACAACAACTACTTGTTCTAGTTTCATTAAATCAGGAAGTAAGTTTACATCAATGGAAGTTTGTCCATTTAAATCAATAATCTCAGTTAAATATCCAACATAAGATAAACTCAATATGGCATTGGGATCATCTACTTTTAAAGTAAAAACACCATCAAGGTCGGTAATTGTACCTGTTGTGGTTCCTTTGATAGTCACATTTACCCCAGGAAGAGGTTCTTCTGAATTACCGTCCAGTACTTTACCTGTTACCTCTGTCTGAGACCAGCTACTGCTGGAAAATGCTAAAAGCATTGACATAAGCAATACAGGTAAATACCAACTGGAATACAATTTTTTTCTCATAGAATAAAATTTTAGTGAATAATGGTTAAATAGTTAAATGGTTAATATAGTTATGGTTATTTTATCTATTCTTCAAATATTCTCCACATAAGATTGCATGATCTAATATATGCTCCTATGTACTATCAGGGATTGAAGAAAATCCTAAATAGAGAGTTCAAATGTTTCATTAAAAGTATTATAGTCCCAAAATTCGGGTAGTGACGTACATTATCAAGGCAATAATAAATTGATATATTGAGCATTATGCTTAATCTGCTATATATTAACTTAAAAGAATATCTTAAATAAAAATGTATTTCAAAATCTTAGTCTTATTTATCAAGCATTGCATCGAAGCCATATTATTTCATCAAAAATATTGATGTTTATTTCCTTTATCATTCTTTTCTTAGCTGGCAAAATTAGATATGGAAACCTGAAAATAATTTTGTCATTTACAACTATAATCCTTGTTATTATTAGGTTTTGCTAACAATACCCAAAAGTAAATAAATACTAATAAAGAACAAAAGAAAATAAAAAATAATAAAAATTTCAATAAATATTCGAAGAATCTTCATTATAAATATATATTAAAAACGATGATCTCGCTTGAACGAAGAAATAAGATACTTGAATTGATCAAAGAAGACGGTCAGGTAAAAGTTATGTATCCAAGTTGAGTCTTTAAGTTACCGGAGTCACCATTGAACAGGACCTTGAAAGATTAGAGAAAGCAGCTATATATCAAGGGAACATGGTGGCGCTTATGTGAATGATATTGATACCAAGGTTCAGAATTTATTTCTGCTAAATCAGGATTGAAATATTCGGGTATTAGTGATATTTACGCAAAAAGTGCTATGATAGGGGCAGCAGATGAAACTTATCTGTTCTATGTTCTTTGATCATTTCCAGGATTTTATCCAGCCGCTGAAAAGCAAATAAATTATCCCATTTGTGCAATTCTCAATAATCTTTTTGTATGCATAGATATTATGATTATTTTCGAAACATAAATTTACGTATCAAATCAAAGAAATTTACTTATTATTTTTTTAGTTTACTTAACTAATTCATGGATAACTTAACGGAACTTATGGTATGACATCACACACTAATACCTTACAAACTGACTCAAAATCAACCCTGGTTGAGCGTCTCGATGCATTATATGAATATGACAGGGAGCCAGTCTCAAAGAATAAAATTCACGGCTGGAAAACATTTATCGCGATGTTTGCCGGAGAGCATGTTGCCGGAACCGAGTTTGTGCTCGGCCCTTTAATGGTTATGCATGGCGTCTCTGCCAGAGACTTTTTTCTGGGTCTCCTCATTGGCAATACACTTGCAGTTTTAAGCTGGGCTTTCTTAACAGCCCCGGTAGCAGTAAAAACTCGATTAACAATATACTGGCAACTACGTAAAGTTATTGGTCCTTACCTGACGATAGCCTACAGTGGTACTTATGCTCTTGTTTTATGTCTTTTGGCCGGAGCAATGGTAAATGTAGCAGTCACAGCAGTTTCTATCCCATTTAATATTCCAAATCCGGATTATATTGCAGGGGATATAATTCCTACTTTCCCCTGGATGTTGCTAGCACTAATTGTAGGTGTCGTAATTGCTGGCCTGGCAGTCCTTGGATTTGAAAAAATTGCTCATTTTTCAAAAATATGTGCTCCATGGATGGTGCTGGTGTTCTTTGCTGCAGCAATTGCTATACTGCCTGATCTGGGAGTACATTCAACAGGGGATTTCTGGGAAGCTGCAAAAACAAAAATTTTCCCCGGTATTCCCATCGGTAATAATTCAAAATATACTATTTGGCATGTGATTGGTTTTGCCTGGTTGTGCAATGCATCACAGCATATGGGCATGTCGGATATGACTATATTCAGATATGCTAAAAGCTGGACACAAGGATTTGCTTCTGCCTTTGGGATGTTTCTTGGTCATTATGGTGCATGGATTGCCTCCGGAATTTTATGTTCTGCATACCTGGCAAGTGGATTCACTAATCCTCAGCCTGGAACTATTGCCTTATTTGGTGCTGGAATTGCCGGTGCAATAAGCGTTGTTATTGCTGGGTGGACAACTGCCAATCCAACATTGTACCGTGCCGGTTTAGCATTTCAGGTAGCAACTCCAAACTGGAAACGCTGGAAAGTAACCTTTGCTGCCGGTGCATTAATGATCCTTACAGCCTGCATACCTGCAGTAAATGCCAATCTCGATCGGATTGTCGGGTACTACGGCTTATTCTTCATTCCTCTGGGAGCATTTATTATTCTTGATATCTGGGTTTTTCCAAAAATAGGATTGATAAGTGATTTTACCCAAAAGGCGAAATTAGCATTTAGCTGGCCATCGGCTATAGCATGGATCGGAACTTTACTAGTTTCATTCTTTTTGTATGGGAAAGATAATTATTCCTGGCTTGCAAATATGCTGGATGGAAAGCTTCCAAATTGGTTGGATTCAATAAAAATGGATGTAATGTTTCTTGCGGCTCCCGCATGGATAGTTGCAGCATTACTATATTTGATATTTAGTTATATCCAGCAAAAAAGAAGCAGGAATATTCAACTTATTAAGGAAGGAGGTTTGTCATGAAATTAATCTTAAAAATTATCTCTTTAGCCGGACTTATCTTAACAATTTTGCCCTCAATACTTGTATTCAAAGCTGTCATTGAATTGAAAACTAATTTCATTCTAATGGGCATTGGTATATTTCTATGGTTTGCCACTGCCCCGTTCTGGATGAGAAGTGTTTCTCTGGAGGAAGAAGAGTAAAACATAGTTTGAGTGTACTTAGAGTTTAAGAGTTTGGAGTTAAAATAGAAAATAACTCGGGGCAGAAAAAATAAAGGTTGAACTTGAAAGTAATAAATCCACGAACGGAATTAAAAGTCAATCCAATTGGCTTAGGTTCTAAGGTGCCTCGATTAAGCTGGGAGTTAGAGGCTCAAGGCAGAGGAATTGTTCAACAGGCATTTCAGGTTAAATGTGCTACAAATCTGGATGACTTAAAAAGTGAAATAAACCTTCTTTGGAATTCAGGCAAAATCAATTCTGACCAATCAGTTCATGTTGAATATAAGGGTGTTGGCCTATTGTCCGGACAAAAAGTATTTTGGCAGGTCCGTGTTTGGACCAACAAAGATGAGTCTGATTGGAGCATGCCTTCTTTTTGGGAAATGGGCCTTCTTGAAGAAACTGATTGGAATGCCAAGTGGATAGAGCCTTATATAGATGAAAATATCTCTGAGTCAACACCATGTCCCTACCTTCGAAAGGAGTTTTCAGCCAGGGGCCCAGTTCTAAAAGCAACAGCCTTTGTAACATGTCACGGACTTTATGAATTAAGCATAAACGGACAAAAGATTAGTAATGAGCTTTTTACTCCCGGATGGACGAGTTACAGGCACCGCCTGCAATACCAGGCTTTTGATGTAAGCAAAAACTTTCAATCAGGTCAAAATACTATTGGAATTATCTTGGCTGATGGCTGGTATCGGGGCTTTTTGGTTTGGCAGGGTAATAAAAATCTTTACGGTGATAAATTGGCTCTGTTGCTTCAGATAAGGGTCGATTATGCTGATGGAACTCATGATCTTATTATAAGCGATGATACATGGAAATCAGCAATAGGCCCTCTGTTGAAATCAGATATTTATAATGGAGAAATTTATGATTCCAGATTAGAGCAAATCGGGTGGAATATGCCAGGATATAATGATGCAAATTGGTCCTCGGTAATTATTAAAGACTATGGTTTTAAAAATTTAGTTTCAAGTGAAAGTAATCCTGTAAGGATTACCCAAAGTATTACGCCCGTAGAAAAGATCATCACCCCTAAGGGTGAACTGGTTTTCGATCTGGGTCAAAATATTGTTGGCTGGGTACATTTTAGCCTAAAAGGAAAGCCAGGTTCTCAAATTGCAATCAAGCATGCAGAAGTACTTGATCAAGAAGGAAATTTTTATACTGATAACCTTAGGGATGCAAGAGCTGAAGATATTTATATTTTTAAAGGAGATGGTATTGAAAGCTACGAACCACGTTTTACATTTCATGGGTTCAGATACATCAAAATAAGCGGGTACGAAGGTGAAATTTCACCCAAGGATCTCCAGGGCAGAGTTGTTCATACTGATATGGATGAGTCTGGAGAGTTTGAATGTTCTGATGAATTGGTAAACCGACTACAGAAAAACATCCAATGGGGCTTACGAGGCAATTTTATTGATGTGCCTACTGATTGTCCGCAACGTGATGAGAGGCTGGGTTGGACAGGTGATGCCCAGGTTTTTGCTTCAACGGCCTGTTTTAATATGAATGCCTCCGCTTTCTATCGAAAATGGATGAAAGATTTTATAGTCGACCAGAAACCAGATGGTAGCGTTCCATGGGTTGTACCTAATGTTGTTAAAGATGGTGGTGGTACAGGTTGGTCAGATGGATTTGGTGCCACCGGTTGGTCAGATGCTGCCGTTATCATTCCATGGACAGTATACATGGCCTATGGAGATAAACGAATCCTGTCAGAACAATACAAATCGATGAAGGCTTGGGAAGAATACATGATTCGCGAATCAGGTGATAATTGTATTTTTAGCGCCGGATTTCATTTCGGCGATTGGTTATCTTTCGCAGATTACTATTCATACAATTACAATGCTCCGGATTATGGCTATGCCGGTGCACATACCGATAAAGAACTAATTGCCACGGCCTATTACTATTTCACCACCAGCTTAATGGTGAAAATAGCAAATGTTCTCCAAAATAGTAAGGACGCAAAAAAGTATCAGAATCTGTTGCCAAAAATTAAAGAAGCATTTCAGAGGGAATTTCTGACCAAATCGGGTCGATTGATTTCACATACCCAAACTGCCTATACATTGGCTTTATCATTTGGTTTGCTTCCGGAGGAAATGATTGCAATTGCAGCAAAAAGACTGGACGATGATGTAAATTATTTTGGCCATTTGACTACCGGGTTCCTGGGTACACCTCTAATTTGTCAGGCACTTACAGAAAATGGATATGTAAACACCGCTTACAAACTGTTGTTTAATAAACGTTATCCCTCCTGGTTATATCCTGTAACCAGGGAAGCTACAACTATCTGGGAACGATGGGATGGCATCAAGCCGGATGGTTCCTTCCAGAATCCTGGCATGAACTCCTTTAACCATTATGCTTATGGCGCAGTTGGAAACTGGTTATATAAATCGGTTGCAGGGATAAACATAGACGAAAATATCCCAGGGTACAAGCGAATTATAATTAAGCCCCATTTGACAAATAAGCTAAACTATGCGAAAGCCAGTTATTTGTCGCCCTATGGCCGGATCCTGTCCCATTGGGAATCGGATGGAAAAGAAGTCAGGCTTCACCTGGAAATTCCTGCAAACACAACAGCAGTAATATTTCTACCCAGTAGAAATCATGAAAGTATATATGAAGCAGATCAAAAAATTGAAGAACTAGAGGACATAGAAATAATAGACTGTAACGAAAACACTACGAAGGTAGAAGTTGTATCAGGAAAATATTGCTTCAGATGCTTACAAAAAAATTATAATCATGAGTAACAAGTCACTGTTTGCTTTAATGGGTTTAATTATCTGTTTCTCATGCACACTCAAAACAGTGGAAACCAGCTTCCCTAATTTAAAAGTATCAGATAATCAAAGATTCCTCCTTAATGAGAAGGGAGATCCCTATTTCTGGTTAGGAGATACCGGATGGTTATTATTTAAAAAGTTGAATCGGGAAGAGGCTGAGAAGTACCTGAATGATCGAAGAGACAAAGGCTTCAATGTGATCCAGGTTATGCTTATTCATGATATTCTGAATACTTCAAATGTATATGGTGATTCTGCCATTATATCCAACAATATTGCCCGCCCCCTTACAACTAAAGGAAGTTCATTTGAGGACTCAGAGCAATATGATTATTGGGATCATGTCGATTTCATCATAGATAAGGCGGCAGAAAAAGGAATGTTTATGGCCCTGGTACCCGTATGGGGCTCGAATGTGAAAGCAGGGCATGTTACCCTGGAAGAAGCAAAGACATTTGCATCCTTCCTGGCTGAGAGGTATAAGGAACGACCGAACATAATCTGGTTAACGGGTGGAGATGTCAGGGGAAGTGATTCCCTGGATATATGGATGGAGATAGGAAAAACCATCAATCAAATTGATACCACACACCTGATCAGCTTTCACCCCTATGGGCGGACCCAATCCTCCACATGGTTTCATGAGCAGGAATGGTTAGATTTTAATATGTTCCAGTCGGGTCATCGTCGTTATGATCAGGATGATACAGAGCTCTGTTATGGAGAAGATAATTGGCGTTATATTCTTGCCGATTATAAAAAGATTCCAAAAAAGCCAACCATCGATGGCGAACCTTCCTATGAAGGTATTCCGCAGGGACTACACGATACTTTACAGCCTTACTGGACAGATAGTGATGTAAGGCGCTATGCTTACTGGTCAGTATTTGCAGGAGGCTTTGGATTTACCTATGGTAATAATGCCGTCATGCAATTCTATAAGCCCGGAGATACTGTTGTTTCATACGGAGCCAGAAAATATTGGTTTGA
>CAYWBC010000155.1:0-6997 GCA_964456285.1 uncultured Bacteroidales bacterium | reverse complement strand
TGCATCAACTAACAATCTATTATCTCACAAATATGCCTTTATCTAGGAAATTACTTTCATGAGGGGGATAAGTGGCATTGAAAATTGTTGGCTGAATTTTTAAGATAATACATTTTCCAATGATTGTGTCCCCCTGGGAGGACTTACAAAGAGTATTCTACTTCAATGCCTCATACAAAACCTCCACAGGATGTTTTGCTATTTCCCCTGTTCCATCTTTTATCTGATGCCTGCATGAGGTACCGGGAGCAGCAATGATGGTATCTTCTTCTGCTTTTCTCACAGACGGGAATAAAACCAGCTCACCAATCTTCATAGACAAATCGAAATGTTCTTTCTCATAACCAAAGGATCCGGCCATTCCACAACAACCTGATTTAATCTCTTCCACACTATAATTCTTAGGTAGATTCAAACAAGCTTTAGTGGCTTCAGTTGTTGCAATAGCCTTCTGCTGACAATGTCCGTGTAAAAGAACTTTGACTGTTCGCATGTTAAATTTGCTTAAAGGTATTTTGCCTTTTTCAGCTTCATTCATAAGAAACTCTTCAATTGTAAAAGTATTTTCTGAAAGAGCGATCGCTGTCTTCTTTTGCTCGCCCCTTAATAAATCAGGATACTCATCACGAAATGTGAATATAGCTGAAGGTTCTATTCCAATAAGTGGTATTTCCTTATTTACTAAAGGAGTAAATAACTCTACATTCTTAATTGCCAAATGTTTAGCTTTTTTCAAAAAGCCTTTGGAGAGATATGGTCGACCACTATCTGCATTGTTTGTAACAAGAATTTTATATCCTAATTTATTTAAGAGTCGAACAGAAGTAACGCCAATTTTCACATCATTGTAATTTGTGAATTCATCAACAAAGAGATAAACAGAGCCGACAGGGCGCTTAAGTTCTTCATTCAATTGACTAAGATTCTTTTTCAGCCACTTCCTAAAAGTTTGCTTATGTACCAGTGGAAGCGATCTGTCTTTAGCGAAACCAATAGACTTTTTAATGATATTTGAAATACGCTCTGAACTCACCATATTGTTGTACAATTTGCTGAAATGAGAAGCAAATGCCTGCAATCTTGAGAAATTTACAATTAGCCGTGTGCGAAAGGAAGGTGAATTTGATTTATAATATTGGTAAAGAAACTCAGCTTTCAATTTTGCCATATCAACCCCGGAAGGGCATTCCGATTTGCACGCTTTACAAGAAAGACATAAATCAAGGATACCATAAAGATCTTTGTTGTTAAAAGGATTGGCTTTGTCGCTATTGGTCAGAATATTTCGTAAAATATTTGCTCGGGCACGTGTTGATTTATCTTCATCTCGTGTGGCCTGATAAGAAGGACACATTGTTCCGCCAATAAGTGAGGATTTCCGACAATCGGCAGATCCGGTACATTTTTCTGCTAAACGCAGAAAGCCATCAGATTCAGAAAAATCGAATATGGTATTAAACTCAGGAGTCTTTTGTCCAGGTTTATACCTTAAACTGATGTGCATGGGCGGTGCATCAGTTATTTTTCCCGGATTAAATAAACCATACGGATCCCATGTTTTCTTTATTTTTCGTAATAGTTGGTAATTTTCATCTCCAATCATGAAAGGAATAAACTCACCACGCAAACGGCCATCTCCATGCTCACCGCTTAATGAGCCTTTGTATGTTTTAACAAGCTTTGCGATTTCAAACGCAATAGTATGAAATTGCTCCACTCCTTCACTTGTCTTAAGATTGATCACCGGCCTTAAATGCAACTCTCCTGTTGCAATATGAGCATAAAAAACACAATTCAGACCTTCTTCCTTTAACACCAAATTAAAATCCTCAATGTATTTTGGCAAAAACTCAGGATGTACGGCAGTATCTTCAATTACTGCTACCGGTTTGGCATCTCCGGGTATATTAGAAAGTAATCCAAGCCCGGCTTTTCTAAGCGCCCACACCTTAGCAATATCATTGCCAAAAAGTATCGGATATTCATATCCATAACCTACTTTCTTTAACTCAGATATAAGGTCCTTACAAATCTGCTGAATTTCACTCTTGCTTTCTCTCGCAAATTCAATGCACAATAAAGCACCTGGATCCCCTTTAATAAAAAAACGATTGCGACTATGCTGAAGACTGCTTTTTGTACATTCAAGTATAATATCATCAATAAGCTCAATTGCTCCGGGATTGTATTTCAGAGCAATCAGGTTAGCTTTCAATGCTTCTGAAACACTTTCATGATGAACAACCAGAAGTCCTTTTACAGCAGGAGGAGGTTCAACCAGGTTCAATTTTATTTCTGTCACAAACATCAGGGTACCCTCAGAACCAGCAATTAACTGGCAAAAATTAAAGACTTTTCCATCCTGTAAAAAAGGTTCCGTTTCCATTAATAAATCAACTGCATACCCTGTATTTCTGCGTTTTATTCTTGGGTCAGGAAACTCATCTCTTATTCTGGTTCGATTTTCAGGATTTGATAACAGACTTTCAATGTTCCTGTATATTTCACCTTCAAGCCCTTCAATTTTGCATTTCTCAGAAAACTCTGATTTGGTAATGGATTTAAAGTGCACTTCCGATCCATCACTAAGAAAACCTTTAAGCTCCAAAGTATGATCACGAGTACTGCCATAGATGAGTGAATGTGCACCACAGGCATTGTTGCCAACCATACCACCCATCATACATCTGTTTGAAGTCGAGGTTTCAGGACCGAAAAATAAATTGTAATCCTTCAGATGGATATTCAATTCATCAAGTACCACTCCTGGCTGCACTCTAACCCATTTTTCCTCCTGATTTATTTCCAGAATCTTATTCAGATACTTTGAGGTATCCACAATAATTCCATTTCCAACAACCTGTCCTGCCAATGATGTGCCGGCAGTTCTTGGAATAAGGGAAATATTATACTCATTTGCAAACAGAATGGATTTATAAATATCTTTGTCTGATCGGGGTATAATGACAGCAGAAGGCATCTCCTGGTATGCAGAAGCATCTGTTGCATAGATAGTTAATCCAGTTTTATTTGTTATTAACTTTCCCTCGATATTAGCTTTTAATTTTTTAATTTCCTGAGACAACAACTCCATGGTATTTCAACAATTGGTGAAATATTAATAATAACTAAACTTTCTCTTAAAAATTCTAAAAAATACAAATATAATTTGCTTTTCCTTGTATTTTGATATGAAGCATTCTAATTTCGTTTTCTTAACTAATCTTTTGTAAACCTTATTTCTATGAAAACAAATTTTTTTTTAGTACTTACTATTATGGCAATGGTTTTTGCATCATGTATGAAGACTGCTCAAAAACCTCCTAAAATAGAAATTGAAGATTTTTTTAAGAACCCGGAACAAGCTTATTTCAAAATCTCGCCTAGCGGAAAATTCATTTCATACACTGCGCCTTATGAGAGTAGGATGAACTTATTTATTAAGGAAGTTGGACAGGATTCTGTAAAGCAGATCACCTTCGAAACAGATCGTGATATTGCCGGTTATATTTGGGCAAATGACAATAGGATTCTATATGTAAAAGACGAAGGAGGTAATGAGGACTATAAACTATTTGGTGTAGACAGAGATGGAAGCAATCTCAAATGCCTGACTTGTTTTGAAGGTGTTAAAACCCAGCTAATTGATGATCTCCCTGACCAACCTACAGAAGTATTGATTGGACTTAACAAAAGATCCCCCCAGGTTTTTGATCCCTATCGATTAAATATTGAAACTGGTGAAATGGTACAATTAGCGGAGAATCCTGGAAATATTGTTGGTTGGATCACTGACCATGAAGGCAAATTGAGAGCTGCTTATGCCATTACAGATGGTGTAAATTCAACCCTGCTATTCAGAGATAATGAAGATAGTGATTTTCATGAAGTACTTACTACTAGCTGGCGAGACAATTTCAATCCACATTTTTTTACTTTCGATAATAAGAAACTTTATGTTTCATCAAATCTTGGAAGAGATAAAGAGGAGATAGTGATTTTTGATCCACAAACTGGAGAAGAAGTAGAAAGCTTATACAAGAATGACGAAGTTGATGTTAAAGACCTCTATTATTCGCGAAAACGAAAAGTTCTTCTTTCAGCTGGTTATACTACTGATAAACGGCATTATCACTTCTTTGATGATGCTGATAAAAAGCAATTTGAATTTTTGCAACAAGAACTTCCAGGCTATGAAATTTCTATTTCTGCTTCAGATACTGCTGAGAAAAAATTTATTGTTAGAACATATAGCGACAGAAGTCGGGGCGCATATTATTTCTTTGATTCAGAAACTAAGGATCTTTCAAAAATTGCAGATATCAGCCCCTGGTTAATTGAAGATCAATTGTCAGAAATGAAACCTATAAGTTATCAAAGTCGAGACGGACTAACAATTCATGGGTATTTAACCCTTCCCAAGGGTTATGAAGCCAAAAATCTTCCGGTTGTGATCAACCCACATGGAGGGCCATGGTACAGAGATGAATGGGGATTCAATCCTGAAGTTCAATTGTTGGCTAATAGAGGTTATGCAGTTCTTCAAATGAATTTCAGGGGATCAACAGGATATGGAAAAGAATTTTGGCTAAAATCTGTTAAACAATGGGGACGTAGCATGCAGGATGATATAACTGACGGTGTCAACTGGCTCATAAGTGAAGGTATCGCTGATCCTGAGCGCATTGCTATTTACGGTGGAAGCTATGGTGGATATGCCACACTTGCCGGGTTAACTCTTACTCCCGATGTTTATGCTTGTGGAATAGACTATGTTGGCGTTTCAAATATGTTCACATTTATGAATACTATTCCTCCTTATTGGGAACCAATGCGTGAACTCTTTTATGAACTTGTTGGAGATCCGGTTGCAGACAGTTTAATGTTAGCAGAAGTTTCACCTGTTTATCATGTCGATAAAATTGTTGTTCCTTTGTTTATTGCCCAGGGAGCAAATGATCCAAGGGTTAATAAAGATGAATCTGACCAGATGGTTAAAGCATTAAAAGCAAGAGGAATTGAAGTGGAATATATGGTGAAAGACAATGAAGGGCATGGATTCCGGAATGAAGAAAATAGATTTGATTTTTATCGTGCTATGGATAACTTCCTGGTTCAGCACATTGGTGATTCTGCAATGGTTTCGGAATAGTATAAAACTAAGTTTGTTAAAAAAGGCTGTCTCTATCCGAGGCAGCCTTTCTTTATATATAATATTTAATTCTCTAATTCTCTGGTAATTGCAATGGCCGCTATTGTCCCATCAGCAATAGCAGTTGTGATCTGGCGATACTTTTTGCTCCCTACATCTCCTATTGCGAATACGTCTTTTTTATTTGTTCTCATGTCCTCGTCGGTCTTTATATATCCCCAATCATCTAGCTCAAGACCCTCTGATAAAACTTCCAGGTTAGGCTTCATACCAATAAAAATAAATGTCCCATCAGCATGAATTTCTTTTGTGTTACCTGTTTTCAAATCTTCAACCTCAACGATAACTCTTCCATCCTGTTTTTTGAAGGAACGAGGTTCATGTTCGAAAACAAAGTTAATTTTGGGATTAGCAAATGCCTTCTCCTGAGCCTGCTTATTGGCCTGCAATTTTTCAAACTGATGAATGACTGTAATTTTGCTTGCAAATTTTGATATAAATTCAGCTTCCTCAATTGCAGAATTTCCACCGCCAATTACTATTACTTCCTTATCTACATAATATTTTGCATCGCATGTTGCACAGTAGGATATCCCATTTCCTTTTAATTCTTTTTCCCCGGGAACATTCAATAAATTTGGTGATGTTCCGGTGGCTACAATAAGTTTTTTTGCTTTGATAGTTTCGTATTCATCAATAATAATTTCTTTCTTATCTAAATCAACATGAGTTACGTCTACAGCTACTTTGTAAGAGGTTCCACAGCGTTTTGTCTGTTCACTCATATTATGTGACAACATATAACCCGGTTGAGGATCAATAAATCCGGGGTAATTGGATATTTGATGAGTTGTAGAAACCTGACCTCCCGGCAGCCCTATATCAATGATTACGGTGTCGATTCTTGCCTGGCAAAGATATAAGCCGGCAGTCAATCCACCCGGACCGGCACCAAGAATGGCAACATCACAGTGTGTTACAGTTGGCTCAATAGCCGATTTAATTTCCTTAATTCTTTCCTTTCCAAGTATAATTTTTAATCCTTCAAACAACTCGGATCTCTTGATGCCACCACTTAAGCGAAAACCAACTTCTTTACCGTCTTCAAAAAACAATACTGTTGGAGATGAATTAACTCCCAATCTATCAGCAAGATCTCTGTTCTCCTGCCGGAAGATTTTCAAAAATTTAACCTCTCCACTGAAGAGTTCAGCTAGTGCCTCGAATTTAGGAGCTAAAGCTTCACATGGAGGACATTCTGTTGAATAAAAATCAAGCAATACCTTGCCTCCATTAAGTACTTCTTTCTCAAAATCTGATGCATTAATATCTTTCATGTCAATTTTAAGTATTATCAGTTTTAGTCTGATTTATTTCTGAAACAAAGTAATAAGATAATCCATATTCCATTAGCTCTTTCACAGGCCGGCAATCGGGCGAACAAATCTTTCCATTCTTGTTTTTAGCTACAGCCCCACACCCACCTCCGCAAGCTAGTTGCACAGAACAATCGGCACAGTCAGAAATAGATAAAACATCCCTTTCTTCCCATTCAGCCACTTTATCCTCATCAAGAAAAACATCAGGAAAAAATGTACCTAACTCCTCTCCTGTCTTTCCAACAGTAGCTGTACAGGAATATATTTTCCCGGTATAATCAAAAGCCCATTCTGTTTTGGTTGCCGGACAGGAGTCAAATAAAGCATCAGGGAGTTTCCCCTCCTCAAATAGAAATTTAGATATAGAAAATGCTGGTTTGTGCAATTCCAATATTTCAGGATGCTCGCATAGCAAGCTATATATATCCTGATACTGGCTATAATATCATCCAGATATATGATTATC
>CAYWBC010000154.1:0-7196 GCA_964456285.1 uncultured Bacteroidales bacterium | reverse complement strand
ATTTTTATTCTTAGAGCGATTGGTGACTTTAAGTATATAGGATTCTTCAAGAAAATAAGGGAAACAAATTTTGGGCAAATGGATACAAAATACTATTCGCCTTTATGTTTGCTAATTGGAATAATTGGAGTGATAATTCAATTAGTAAAATAAATAATAGTAGTAACACTCCTCTAAGGAAAAACTTATTTTAAATAAAGTCCCACAAAACGCATATTTCCAGAGTAACGATATATGGGTAATATAATTACCTTTCACTATATTCGGATATTGGTAGTAATATTACAATACGAAATGTTGGAATTAAAATAAGGAGAAATTAAAATGAAAACAAAACTTTCAATTATTGCAATTCTACTCACTATTGCAACTGTGCATGCTCAAAATGAAAACTTCAAACATTTTGAGATAGATGCTTCGATTAACTTTTGGACACCGTCTTCAATACACATGAAAGCTACTAATAGCGTAACACAGGTGCATATAGATGACAACTACACAAGCTCCGGTGGAATTAACGGATATGGAACTTCGTTAGCTCCAGGACTTAATATAAAATATTACTTTAATAAAGCAATAGGTATATCATTAGGATTTTATTTGGTTCATATGGATAATGAATTGTCTGTACAAAAGACAGATTCAACATTTTCTAATTATGAGAATATCGCAGATATACCCAATTTTACTCTGGGAATAACAGGAAAATTTGTGACTTCTGAATCATTTCAATTATTTTATGAAACTGGTATTAATTTTATTCCTGGTTATGGTTTAGAATTGCAGTATAGCGATGAAAGTTCAGACCCCCCGGATATGAATGCAGATGGATTGGCATTAGGAGTTTATTGTAAAACGGGAGCAAATATTAAGATTGTGAAATCACTCTACTTTAAAACAGCTCTAATGTACAGCTACATCCCGACTGAAATTGAATACACTAACGGCGAAGCAAGTGCAAAAATGAATGAAAAAACCAACTTAGGTGGTATATGTTTAGAAACAGGCTTATCATTTAACTTTTAATAAATTAATCATAAGGAGTATATTATGAAAAAATCAGTATATTTTTTATCAATTATTGCATTAATGATTTCAACAAATCTTTCTGCACAAAGGACAACAGATATTGAGGGTTCAAAAGACTATTCTTTAGTATCGAGATTTAAAGGTTCTATTATCCAATGGTATCAAATCAGAAATTTTGACCGATATTTTATTCTTTCTTTACAAGATAATAAAATATCTAACTATGAAGTCAATGGAAAAATTACAAGAATTCAATATTCAGTGGGGAAAGAACATTCGGTATTTGAAATTTATAAAAGCTATGAAAATTCATTAAAGAATACAGGTTTTGAAATATTAACCACATTAAATGATAAAAATTGCGGGGTTAATCTACAAGAACAACTATATAATGATGAATTTAATGGTTTGAATAAGCTGCCACGGGAAGCGTTGAATCCAGGTGATGATGAGTTTGCTTATCTTGCTGCTAAAAAGAAAATTGACGATAAAGATATTTATATTGTAGTATATACAGCTTTTGAAAGAGGAGATTTATTAGTAACATTTGATGCAATTGAAGTTCAATCTATTGAAGAGGATTTAGTTACAGTCAAAAATTTAGATGAAAGCATTTCAGCAGATGGTCATATTGCTATTTACGACATTCATTTTGAAACAGGTAAATCGGATATAAAGTCAGAATCTACCAATGCGTTAAAAAACATAGCTGAATATCTAAATGTACATTCAGATAAGCAATTTTTAATAGTAGGACATACAGATAATGTAGGCGATTTTGATGCTAATTTAAAATTATCACAAGACCGAGCAGTTGCCGTGATGAATGAATTAGTTAGTAAATATGGAGTAAAAACAGATCAATTAAAAGCTTATGGTAACGGCTCTACTTCACCTGTTGCAAGTAATTTGACAGACAAAGGAAAAGCCAAAAACCGAAGAGTTGAAATAGTGGAACAATAACCATACTGCTGCCAACAGAGTGTCAAAGCGCATTAAAACGCACTTTACACCTTACGTTTACAACTTCGATTTTAAACAAGTTAAATAGTGCCACAAAACCCATATTAGTAAACTAGTACTTATTCATTTGTCTTAGGAATGGGTTCTTGTTTACAATTAAGTAAACATTTTCAATAATTGAGTTTTCTATTTTGTAAACTTTATTGTATTTTTACATTTTCTTATGAAAGTAAAATTCAATACAAAGGAGCTCGAAACTTTATACATAACGCCTCTTGAAAATATAAAAGGAAAGCTTTCTTTTTCGAAAGATATAATTAAGGTGTTTAAAAAGAAGGTGCAGATTTTAATTAGTATTGAATCCGTAGATGATCTGAAACAGTTTCGTTCTTTAAATTTTGAAGCTTTAAAAGGCGACAGAAATGGTGAATTCTTAATACGGTTGAATATTCAATATAGGTTGATATTCACCATAGAGAAGGAGAGGAATGGAGACTATGTACTTGAGATAATATTATTAAATGAAATTTCTAAACATTACGAATAATGTATGCAAATGAAATGATACCAGGAGATGTTTTTCATCCTTCAGAAATAATCAGGGATGAAATGGAAGCCCAAGGAATTAAACAAGCCGAACTGGCTAAAGAATCAGGCTTTAATAAATCATTTATTAGTTTGCTCCTAAACGGTAAACGTAACATTACTTCTTCATTTGCTTTAACACTGGAAAAAGTGCTGGCAGTTAAAGCAGAAACCTGGATACGGCTACAGAAGAATTATGAGTTGCAGAAAGAATTGATTGAATTGCGAAATTTAAGGTCGGCTTAGTTTTTACTTCTTAAAAAAGGCCATTGCTAAGTTTGCAACTTCGATTTTAAGTAAAGAAATAGTACCACAAAACCCAGGGAAGGTTACCGTTTTAAATAAATAAAATGAGTCAACACAATTAGTAAAATTTAAAAATAATAATCATGAAAAAAATCATCATTCTGTTTGCAGTTAGCCTGCTGATTCTTCCCCTTTCCGCGCAGTTCAAAGCAAAAATGACATTTAATTCAATGGGTAAAGACCACGCATTTACAGTCTATTCGTCTGACGATGGTTATCGTTACGAATTTAATGAGAATGGACAGGAGGGAGTAGTAATTGTTAAAAAGGGCTCTCCTGAAATTTTAATACTTATGCCTCAGCAGAAGATGGCAATGAAAGGTTCTGCTGATAACCCTATGAGTATGGGTAATGATCCGGTTGGCACATATGAATACTACAAAAAAGAGGGAACTGTTAAAGAGATTGGAACAGAGACTATTAATGGGGTAAAATGTACAAAATCGGAATTGTGGAATATAACCGGTGACGAATACGGACAAGTAACCCAGAAAATGTTTACTATATGGACATCCGATAAGTATAAATTTCCAATGAAGATGATCAACCATATTGATGGTTCTGAAGGGTCGGTGATGGAATTGCGGGATATTGAACCATGGACACCTGATGCAAAGAGCTTCACAATTCCTGAGGGATACCAAGTGATGGAGATGCCTAAGATGATGCCTTAATAATAAATTTTAATACTATGAAAACCACACTCTTCCTTGCCATTCTTCTCACTTTTCTATGTGCATCGAACCTGTTTGCACAAAATAAAGGGAAAACGTAATGGAAGGGGTTTCTGAAAATAAATTGATAAGTGCAGTACTTTACAAAGATATTACAGAAGTTGAAAAAGTGCTTACCGAAGGAGTTGACATCAACCAACAAGATGGACATGGTTATACTGCCCTTATTTGGGCATGTTCATTCAATTCGCGCGAAGCCTACTTTAATGTAGTTAATTTCCAGATAGAAAACGGTGCCAATGTAAATGCAAAAAACGTAAAAGGACAAACTCCTTTATCCTTGGCAGAAGAAGCGGGCAATACCGAAATCATAAAAATTTTAAAAGCAAAAGGGGCAATAAACTAAAATCTAAAAAATGAAAATTACCGGAACCAGAATGAGTACAAAAAAACCCGGCAAAGCAAATCCAATAACCTTAGGTATTCTTTTTATGTTGGTGGGAGGAATCACTTTTTTCCTGTTTGGTCTGCCACCTCTGCAATATTCAAACAGTTCGCAAACCTGGCCTTCAGTATCAGGGGAAGTAATAAAATCAGAAATTGATACCTGGCAAAAGGATGGAAAAACACATTATACACCCAAAATTGTTTATACTTTTATCGTTGATGGAAAAAAACTTACTTCCTCAAAAATTACCGTTGGCGATTCACCTTTCGATTCCAATATTTTGCCTGCCAAACGGATTCAGGCCGAGTATCCCGTAGGTAAACAAGTGGATGTTTTTTACGATCCCGAAGTACCTTCCTCGTCGGCACTAAAACCCGGCATTCAAACCAACGACCTTGTACTGGCCGGAATAACCGGTATATTTTTAGTTGCGGGCGTTTTTATGTTTTTCAATGGAATGAAAACAAAGCTGAAACAGCGGAATTACCAATAATAAAACCAACAAAATATTCATTATCATGAAAAAAATTGGAATAATTATTTGTGAACGCTATATTAACTGTGGTGGTGGCAAATGTCTTAGAGCATTGAAAGAACATGTTGGAGGATTTGCTAAGTATCCAAAGGAGGAAAATTTGGAACTGGTTGGATTCTCAAATTGTGGTGGCTGCCCAGGTGGAAATATTGAATACGTTCCAGAAGAAATGATTAAAAATGGCGCAGATGTAATTCATTTTGCGACAGGAATGGTTGTTGGATATCCTCCTTGCCCTTATATAAATCAATTTAAAGAGTTTGTTGAAACTCATTATAAAATATCCGTTGTAATTGGAACACACCCAATACCATTGAAATACTATTACACACATGACAAACTTTCTAGCTGGAACTCAATGAAAATGGATGAAATATGCGAGTCTTTATTAACAGAGGACAAAAAGATTATGGAATCCTATAATTAAAGATTCTCTCTCAATATTTACTGATAAAAAAAACTAAGAATTTTAAAAATGAGTAATAAAAATATTCCATTTCAAACTATCGACTGGACAAATATTGCAAAGACTGAACACAAAGGAGAAACAGGCATTGCTTATTGGCAAACAATTCAATTTGAAGGGCTACGAATAAGAATAGTTGAATATTCAAAGGGGTATGTTGCTGACCACTGGTGTACAAAAGGGCATATCGTACATTGTTTAGAAGGAGACTTTGTGAGTGAACTAAATGATGGTGAAAAATTTATTTTGACAAAAGGAATGACCTATGTCGTTACAGATGAACTAAGTTCTCACCGCTCATCTACAGAAAATGGAGTAAAAGTTATGATTATTGATGGGGATTTTTTGAAACAAAATAATTGAATAAAAAATCAGCACATAACACTTTTCTAAGGAAAAACTTATTTTAAATAAATAAAGTCCCACAAAACCCGGCTTTCAAATCTTTGTAAATCACCAAAATATTGTATTTTGCATGCTGATGGTAGGATAGATGAGTGGGGAGAAGGAGAAAGCCATGCACATACTTGTAATAAGATAAAATATATCAAAACATTAAAATGTTTAAATATAGTATTTACATAGCGTTCTTAATCTTTCTGACTAACCTGGTTAATGCACAAGGCGATGACAATGAAATGAACCTTAATGGCATTGTATATGATCAGCAAACCGGGGAAGCACTTATAGGCGTAAATATTTACAACAAAGAATCCAAAAAAGGTACCGTTAGCGATAGTAAGGGATACTATGAATTGAACCTGGAAAGTGGAACTTATACCATAATCTACAGTTATCTGGGGTATCAAAAACAAGAAATAACCCTAACGCTAACTAAGGATACAAAAAGCGATATTTATCTTGCTCAGGAAAACACACAAATCGAAGAAATTCAGGTTACCACCCAGCGAAAATTCTTTGGAAATATGAACTATGGAAGAGAAATTCCCTCAATAGGAGCTGATATTATTGAAAAGCAAAACATCAATAACGCATCCGACATACTGCATGCCAGTTTAGCAGGTGTTTGGGCAACTAAAACCTCAGGTGCCCCGGGTGATCATCAGAAGATCCGGATACGGGGCCAAAGTTCTTTTTTCTCTTCCGCAGAGCCTCTATATGTTGTTGATGGAGTACCTGTACCTATTGTAAATATGTCAAGCCTGGGGATAGCTGACCTGAATATCCACGACATTGAAAACGTAACGGTGTTGAAAGATGCATCCTCTTGCTCTCTTTATGGTTTCCAGGGTGGGAATGGAGTAGTGCTGATTGATACGAAAAAAGGTGGCAAGAATCGCATCAATTTTCTTAGCCGTTTTGGCTACCAATGGCAACCGGAGCGCTATGACTTGATGCAAAACCGTGATTTTTTTACCTCCCTTGATTCGGCTCATTCACATGGAGTAAGAAGCTTCAGATCATACTATCCTGCCTATTCAGATTCCCTATGCAACCACAACCGGCAGGAGGAGATATTTTCCAATGGTTCAGTTCAGGAATACCAACTCTCAGCATCTGGCAGCCAAAAGAATTTGAACTATTATTTTTCAGGAAATTATACCAATCAGAAAGGTGTATTGCCTCAATCCCAATATAGCAGGTATACGTTTTCAGGCCGTCTGGGGCGTTTATTCTGGAAGCGTCTGGCCATCGATATTGGATACCGGGGAAGCCGCCAGACCAACAATAATAACCAGGATGAATATAAAGGTAACAGACTTATTTTTGAAGGGATAGCTAAAGCACCCTGCCTGGAACGAGATAACATTTTAAAAAATGACCCCTATTTACTCAGTCTCCAAAAAGATGCATTGATCCAATTATATTCCTTTTCTTCCATTTTTAAAAGATTCTTCCCTTTTTATCCATATAAAATAATGACTTTAATGATTAATCTTTATTTGAGAAAAAACATTAAAAAATATGGTGGGTTTACGCTCTAAAATACTGGCCTGATTAATTAATCAGGCTAGTGTCTAAGATAATGTATAAAAATAATTGCCGGGATATTAGTAAATTCAAGGGTTGTAGCCCGTTTCAACTTTCCTGTAACTTGATAATGAAGTACTCCGAAGTCGGTTACTATTCTTATATTAAACCTTGTGGGTAAAGCATATGCAATTTACTTTTCGTTCTTTTCGATAAAATCTGGTTTGAAAAGAGGCTTTTTGAGAAGATATTATCCCA
>CAYWBC010000153.1:0-7219 GCA_964456285.1 uncultured Bacteroidales bacterium | reverse complement strand
CCGTTAGCGGTAATGCTAATTCGACCACAGGAAAAATGTCAATATATTTAGTAATGTTAAAAGACTTGCATATTGTTGTCGTATATATTATATTTGCGTCAACATTATAAAATTTAAATATATGAGACGATTAGAATTTGCATCACTTCAAGTGAGAGATTTAGAAACTTCCAAAGAGTTTTACACAAAAAAATTAGGATTTGATTTATCTGAAATGAAAAATCCAGATGCAGTTATTTTTGAGTTCAACAAAGGCGAAGCCAGTTTTGCCATCAGACAACCACTTGAAAATTTGGATAACAAAGAACTTGGAAATGGAGTATCAATTTGGTTTGCTATAAATGAGAAAATTGAGAACTTACAGGCACTTCTTACCAAAAAAGGTGTAAACATTTTAGGGTCAATAATGGATACACCTTTTGGAAAAGCACTGCATGTCAAAGACCCTGATGGTTATAAACTCACATTTTTAGAAATGAGATAATACAATTTGTATGAGCGACAGAAAAACAAAATACTGGATAATCGTAGCTTCCAAAGACCACGTAAAGAAAGGTGTAAAGGGAGGATTTTCGCAAGCTTGTCACGGTAAAGCAGCACCATTGAAGCGCATGCAAAAAGGTGATTATGTGATTTATTATTCTGGTAAGCAGATTTTGGGTGAATCCGATAAATGTCAAGAATTTACAGCAATAGGCCAAGTGAAGGACGATGGTGTATATCAGTTTCAAATGACCCTTGACTTCTGTCCTTCGAGGAGGAATATTGAATTTTTTGAAAATAAAGACATTTCTGTTCTACCTCTAATAGACAGTTTAGAGTTCATTAAAAATAAGAAAAGTTGGGGTTATCCTTTTAGATTTGGTTTCTTGGAAATCAATCAAAATGATTTTAATATAATTTCATCACATATGCTTTCGGAAAATTATGACGAAAAATATAGAATTTCGATTTAAAAAACCTGAAGACAGCCCAGGTTTTCTACTGGCACAAGTTACAATGTTGTGGCAACGCAAGCAAAAAAAGGTTTTAGATCCATTAAATCTGACCCATACACAGTTTGTTTTATTGTCATCTTTGGCTTGGCTGTCAAGGGAAAATGATTCAGTTACACAGGTTGACATCGCTAATTTGAGTAATACGGACCGGATGATGGTTTCTAAGGTTCTAAGGACATTGGAAGAAAAAGAATTCATTACAAGGCATGAACACAAGACTGACACGAGAGCTAAAATTATAGAGCTGACTGAAAAAGGTACAGAAGTGTTGCAGAAAGCCATTCTGAAAGTGGAAAGCGCTGACTCTGATTTTTTTTCGGTTATAAAACCAAACCTTACATCATTTAATGCAAATATGACAAAACTTATTGATGCAAATATGATTGAGTAAGAGCATATACCGCCAACATTCTAGCATTTAAGGCGCAGTTGGGCTATAAAAAAGGAGATGATTTTGGAAAAACATCTCCTTAAAAGAAAGTTTAAAGCTTAAAATAGTGCGCTCAATTGCGTTTTAAATGTTGTTGGACTAGACCCTTGTTTCACAGCTCTATAGCATATGGGTTTTTAATCAGCTGCTGTGAATTTTTTTAGGGAAATTTTTATTAAAAAAGAACTTTGTTGATTGGTTTAAAATAAAATCAACAAAACAGTATTCAAAACATTAAGTGAAATAACATACCTCACCCATTCAGCTAAAAAAAGCTGTTGAAAAAAAGATTTTATGTCAAAGAACAATGTTGGCCGGATATTTATCCGTCACACGGATGCTTCACCTGACCGCCATATACCATTTTTCCTGTCTTACATACAGGGCAAAGGTTGAAAGGTTTATCAAAGATCAACCGGTAAAGCTCATCCCAGAAAGCATCTTCTGTCTTTCCGGTATATTCAACGCCATGGTCATGAAAATACTCTTCTTTTTGAAGGGCACTTTCAGCCTGAAGAAACTCTCTGGCTTTTTCGATATTTTCCCTGCGGTAACGGTTTGAAAAAATACCATAACAACGGATCTTTAAAAATCTATCGGGTAGCAAGTGAAGTAAGAAACGCCGGATAAATTCATATGGTGTGGGCAGATACCGTGTCTCCCACTCTTTTTTCAATACCTGGGTATAGAGAAACTTCAATGCATAATGCCCCATCTTTACATTTCCGGCGCCATACCTGCCGCAGGGTGAGCATGTGATGAAAATATTCCCGCAGATGGTCTTTGTCCGGTTCTGAAGGATGCTTGTGAAAATAGTTGCAGTAATTATTGATGTGCCACCAGTATGTCTCTATCGTCCGATGGCTCAAATTACGTAATTTTACTTCTTCTAGGTAATTTTTTTAAATTTTTCATATATTTAAATGTTTAAGAATTAATAAGTAATACAAACATAATTTAATGTTTGGGCTTTCTTGTGCCGGTAGTCTTAAAAAGCTACCAACGTGAGGAGGTTTAGTTCAGCATGTTGTATAATGCATTGGCGGGTTTGTGACATAGTAGATACGAACGTAAGCCGCGATTTTGTATCTTGCTAATCAAAAACAGTGCGATGCAACGCCAACGACATCATACAACAGGAACGTTCGTAAAAATCACACCTGCTGACCATAAAGTTAACTACTGAAAATAATAGCCGGCATCTAAAAAATAATTACCTAAAGATACATCGACATGAAACCCCTAAGTTTTATATTTCTACTTTTCTGCATGCTTCTCGCAAGCTGTGATAGTAGTTTTAAATTAGGAGAAACTGAGACCGATTTTGTCGTGGATTCTATCTATAAAACAGAAAGTGATGGATTATTATATGTTGAGTTAGATGCTTCCTGGAACCATTTTTCCTTATCGGTTTATGCAGATGAAAAGACTGAACCAGAAACGGAAATCGCTTCTATTCGCTGGCATGGTTCTATCACTCAACCCGTAGCGAAAAATACCTATTGGAAGGTTTCTTATACTGAATCGGACTCTGAAGACTATGTATCAAGCTTAGTGATCAGATGGACCCCTATTGAATAATATAATGCCAATTGCAAACACCGTGTTTTAACCCTGGCGTTTTGTTGTGGGTTGCAAAATTTTGTACCTTGTTGCAACAAATACTGATGGTAAATTAGAAGGTAGCCTGAAATACCGCTGCTTTTCATAGGCAGGGAAGGTGGGCAAACTTTAATTCCCATACTAAATTAATTATGAGAAAGTTCGTAGCCACATTTATCTTCATAGCCGGCATTTTTGCTGCCTACTCTCAAGATAGTGAAGTACTTCAGGATTTTGGTATTGATACCTATTATTCGGTTGAAGAAACAAAAAACACCCTCTTTTCTCAACTTGAGGTGAAGGCTACCGGTATTTCAAATCTTATTATAAACGAAAGTTTCTCAAATATAGATGACTTAAACTGGTTATCGGAGATCGCTAAAAAGAATAAAGTCCTGCTGATTGGAGAAACTCACTACGCAAGATACATTGGCAACATAATAGCCAGAGTCTTCTTTGCAATTAATACGTATGACTATTATTCTACGATCTTTATAGAGCAACCTTATTCTATAACAGAATTTATTAACTACTATTTCACCATTGAGGATGATAAAATGGCAGAGGTATTTTTTAAAAACGAATTGAATAAATATGTAGGTACTGAAGAGGATAGCATTTTTTACACCCAAATACGAAGGTGGAACCAGATGAATAAAAATGAACCTCTCTCAGTAGGCGCTACAGATTTAGAGTTCAATGCCAAAAGAACATTAAATGACATTATTAAACCCTATTTGTATGAACTAAGAAATATTGATAAAAACGAAATTGATACATTAATTAGCCTTGGTCTCACAAATGACTTCTTTTCCCAAATAGCTCCATTAATTGAAATCGCCAGGAATGAAAAAACAAAAGGGCAATACCCCTTTTTAGATTATTCCTATATTGAAAATATTCTTAAGAACCTGAAATCAACACAAAGATCGTATGAATCTGATTTTAATAAAAATCGACATCAGGCAATTCTCAGAAATCTGACGGATAGTAATTTCTTTGGCAAAAAATTAATAGATTCAAAAGTGATGTTGTATGGCGGTGGAAATCATATGAAAACCAAATCAATCATGAGTGATGATGAGGACGCACTTTCGGAGGGTTTTTTTTTAACAAATGAATTTGATGCAACAAAAGGAAGAACCTACTCCATAATGCTTGATGGAATGGGCGTATATAGCCTTGACAAAATGAGTGCAAAATCATTAGACAAATGCATTAAACAAGGAAGTCAGTATACTAAAATAGTAAATCGATTAAAAGGAGCCTATGATGCAGGTTTACTGGATTCCCAAAAACCTTATTTTCTTTTCTTTACAAGAAATGACTTTGAAAAATTAATTGCAGGATTGTCCTATGCTCAAAATAACAATGCTATCCTGATTTTAGATGAAAGTTGGAATACTATTATCCAATTCATAGATACCTTGTCAGAAGAGGAAAGAAATTTATTTGAGAAAATAATACGTGAAAAAAGCATGTTTGATTCCTACGTTTTTGTACCTCAATCACCTATTGTTACCGCTAAATATAAATAAAACGTTTGCTGACGATGTATATTCCAAACAGGCGTGAGAGTAGTAAATTCCATGTTTATAATCCGCTTCAAAAAGGTCACTATTTGATAAGAATGAAGCCTGCAATCGCCTGGTTTGCATATATGTTGACGTCGGCAACCCTGAAAACCGAAAAATTAAATTATGAGTAGGAAATCCTTAAAATTTAGCTTTCTGTTAGTAGTAATTTTTATACTCCATTCTCAGTATAGTATCAGAGCGCAATCCATTCAGAAATATGCTATAGTTACTGTTGAAATAGTCAATAATACATGGCGCTTTGAGGAGCTATGTCCTGAGATTGTAATATCCCTTAATGATTCTTTACTATTCAGCCATTATGTTTAATTATTTGATAGCACATATTGTAAACTATTTACGGAAGGAGATGTGAAATTAACTACCCAACTGGGTGAATATCAAAATACAAAAGTGACATTTACCTTACATGTTGTTAATAATTATGAGTACAAACTAAAAGTTCAATTTCAAAACAGAAAGAAACAGGGCCTGATACAAACTACATCAGAAACTATTTTAACAGATGACTTAGATTATGACTACTATTAAGATAATTAAATTTTTAAAGTAACTTTTCTATTTATACGAACGTCATAATTAAAAATTAAATAATATGAATAAAGACGTAAACTCATTAAAAAAGACTGCCAGACTTGCAGGACTGCTATATCTTATTTGGATAATAACAGGTCTCTATGCAATGTTTTATATACCGTCACAAATTAACACACGCGGTGATGCGGTTACCACTGCCCAGAATATCCTATCCCATGAATTCTTGTTTCGTACGTGCATTGTTAATGATATTATCAGCTCCACCATTTGGGTGTTTATGGTATTGGTGTTTTATCGGATGTTTAAGCAGGTAGACGAGCGCAAAGCTAAACTACTGGTCGCATTGGTCATCGTCCAAATCCCTATTGTATTTTTTATGGAGGCATTCAATGTTACATCGCTGATGATCTTCAAAGGTGAGATATTAAAAACATTTGAACTTACACAGAGACAAGATTTGGCTATGCTTTTCCTTAGAATTAACGAATACAGTGTTTTGACGTTAGAAGCATTCTGGGGGCTTTGGCTTTTCCCCTTAGCAATCCTTGTCTACAGGTCCCGCTTTCTTCCACGCTTTCTGGGCATCTGGCTTATCATCACCGGTATCTTCTATCTGGTCTTGAGCTTTACGAGTATATTGTTGCCTCAATACAAGGATATGGTCCTCAACAGCATATTCGCTCTGCCTGCTGAGGTCGGAGAGGTTGCGTTTATGTTGTGGCTTTTGATCAAGGGAGCAAAGCTGCCGTCAGTGAATAGCGCGCCAATTAAGACTTGAACCAATGAACTTATTTAACGATTCGGTAGTCAATGACTTTCCTTTACTTTCGTATGATAAATAAATTATTGAAAACAAATCAAATGAATTTGAACAAAAATAATTCTAACGTTTCGCCGCAAGTTTATGCCAGAATTGGTGGTTTACTGTATCTTATAATGATTATACTGGGCATTATCGCTGAAGTGGTTGTGCAGGGACAAATCATCGTTTCGGGTAATGTTGCAGCTACAGCTGCTAATCTAAAGTCAATGGAGAGCCTGTGGCGCTTCGGTATTGCTAACGAACTTATAATGGGAATCCTCACAATTTGTCTTTCAATGATTATTTATGTATTAACAAAACCTGTCAGTAAAAACCTCGCCCTGCTCGCTCTGTTCTTTGGTTTGGCAGCTACCACTATTGGCGCTGGCTACTCGCTTCAATTAGTGGAGGCTTTGTTTCCATTAGGAAACGCAGAATATCTAAAGGTATTTACTAACGAACAACTTTACGCTTTAACAAATTTGGCACTTAAATCCCATGCTATAGGTTTTGGTATTAGTCTATTGCTGTTTGGTCCTTTTTTCTTTATCACCGGTTACCTGATTCTCAAGTCCGGGTATTTCCCGAAAATTTTAGGTGTCCTGTATCTCATACCCGGTTTTAGCTATACTATCAGTAGTTTCACATTGATTCTGACTCCCGACTTCGCAGCCAAATATTACTTCTTCATTGCCGGGCCTGCAATAATTGGAGAATTATCGCTTAGTCTTTGGTTATTAGTGAAAGGTGTAAACGTTGCTAAATGGAAACTTAAACAAACAACAACTCTTTGATTTAAATTAAAAACGGACTTCGTATAAGATTGCAAAGACTGTTGATAAGGACAAAAAAAAGAGAATGGTGGAAAATATGGAAATAATTACCAAAGAATTAATTATCGAAAAAATTCAACAAACTTCAGCTAATACATATGAATCAGTTGAACAACAATTGCTATTTGATTTATGGGAAGCTGATAAATTGATAAGTATAAACACGGATTATAATGTTGATGTTTATATTCCAGAATTTTTTAGTATTGGTTCTGACCGTGGAAGTGAAATGTTAACTGTGGAACTTTCATCAGGGAAAATTTATTCAATACCTTTTATCCCAATGTATTCTAAAGAAAAAGTATTTATTGCTAATTCAATAGATGATTTAATTAAATAAACAACAACACGCCAAACCTTCATCGAACATTCCGCTTCGCGGAGCTTTAGTCTGCGTGCCTCCGGCACATTGCATACTAAAG
>CAYWBC010000152.1:0-7330 GCA_964456285.1 uncultured Bacteroidales bacterium | reverse complement strand
AAAAACGCGTTTACAGGCGTATTAATAGGTGGAAGGAGATATGGGGGATAAGGAAATATGTATTTTTGGGCAAAAACAACTAAAGAAGGAAAACCTGGTATTTCAGTCTTTGAGCATATGATTAATGTTGGACGTGTCGCCTATTGTTTAGCTGAGTTTGCTCCTGAATTGCTCAAACGTTTTCAGCTTAACTTAAAAGAGGTTGGAGCTTTAGCTGCTTTACATGATATTGGTAAAATTTCTCCAGGATTTCAGCAAAAATGTGAAACCTGGCTACAGGAAATGGGAATAGTAACTATTGCACATAATTATTGCTGGGATAGTGAAATGGAGTCGGATCATGGTAAGATTTCTCATGCTTTCATACAGAAATACTTTAACGAAATCGGAGTAAAGAGAAAATCAGCAAAATATCTGTCAGCAATACTTGGTGGACACCATGGACGGTTAAATCCACCTAATGATAGAAATTTTAACCTCTTTGGCAGAATTTGTGAAGAACAAAGTGGAATTGATTGGAACAATGAACGTAAGAATGTTGCAAAAGCAATTAGCAATGAATTCAGTACAAATTTTCTAAATATAGATTTAGATGACTCTTCTTCTATTCTCTGGTGGCTGGCTGGCCTTACTTCCGTTGCAGACTGGATTGGTTCAGATGAAAATTATTTCCCCTCTGAAGGTGGATATAGAAGAAAAGAGACAAAATTGGCAGCACGAAAAGCTGTTTTCGATATAGGGTTTCAACCTCCTAAAATTATACCTGACCTTACTTTTCATGATTTATTTTATGATAAACATAAACCCAAAATTCAATTTACTCCAAACGATATGCAAAAAAAAGCTCTCTCGATGATCTCGTCGCCAGGAGTTTACATAATTGAAGCACCAATGGGAATGGGAAAAACTGAGGCTGCCTTGGGAGCTGCATATCAATTATTAAACAAAGGTAAGGCGCGTGGGATTTATTTCGCCTTACCTACCCAAATTACGAGTAACAGAATTCATTTACGTATGAATGATTTTGTCAATCGCATTACAATGACAACTATAAGAAGCCGCCTTATCCACTGTAATTCATGGCTTATGGATAATCATAGATCTTCTTCACCAGCAGTTAGTGGTACAGTTGATCCTTCATCTGATGCGAGGATAAGCAGGGATTGGTTTTCTTCAGCAAAAAGAGCACTTCTTGCACCATTTGGTGTTGGAACAGTAGATCAAGCATTATTAGGAATAGTCGCTGCGAAACATTTTTTTGTTCGTCATTTTGCCTTGGCTGGAAAAGTGGTGGTATTAGATGAAGTACATTCTTATGATCTTTATACAGGTACACTTATTGATAAACTCATAACTACACTTGAAGATCTTGGGTGTACAGTTATTATTCTTTCCGCAACACTATCTGGTAACAGACGCGATAAAATTGTATCAATAAAAAAATACCAAGACACAACTGATGAGCCTTATCCATTGATAATTGGAAGAAAAGAAGGAAAACCAATAGAAGCAGTAGCAGCAAAAGCACCAGATTCACTTGGAATACAAATATTATTTGAAGAAAATCAACAAGCCACCATTAAAGCAATAGAAATGGCGAAACAAGGGGGAAGTGTTTTATGGATTTGTAATACAATTGATGCTGCACAAAAACAATACCAATTTTTTTTAAATTCAGATAGAGATAATCTAATAATTGGTCTTTTGCATTCCAGATTTACTTTAACACTCCGAGAAAAACTGGAAAACGATTGGATGGAACGCCTTGGCAAAAATAGTATAAGTCGTGGAGGATCAATTCTTGTTTCAACACAGGTTGTTGAACAAAGTGTTGATCTTGACGCCGATTTACTCATCTCTGAACTGGCCCCAACTGATATGCTGTTACAGCGAATCGGGCGTCTCTGGCGTCATCAAAGGAAACGTCCGGATAATATAAAGCCTTGTTTGATTATTCTAAAAGAAAAATTGAATTTAAGTGAATTCCGCAAATTAACTCCCCAAGCTATTACTAAACATCTTGGCGCTAAGGCGTTGGTTTACAATCCATATATATTATTAAGATCATTAGAGGTTTGGGAAAAAAGACAGGCAATCAATATTCCCTCCGATATTCGCTTTTTAATTGAATCAACCTATGCTGAGGCTATAGATGAACCTGACTCCTGGTGTAAACTTTCTGATGATCGTTTCGCATCTGAATCAGGTAAAAAATTTTTAGCCGCAAGAAACTGTAATTTCTGGCAGATTGCATTGGAAGATGAAGAGGGCGTACAGACAAGGCTTAATGAAATCCCCACTCTTTCATTGGTACTTTGTAACACTATTTCCGGAAAAAACATTCAATTTATTGATGGTTCTGCTGTTATATTTGATGATGATTTTCATATTATAACAGCCAAAGCTATACATAAAAATTTTGTCAAAGTTCCAGCCTATCATTTCCAAAATATTAAAATTATTCCATATATAAATCGATATCTTCATGGAGACCATGCAATAGGTAGTATAAATGAAGATGGAACGCTTTTCGTATCTGGATTAAAAAATGGTGTGAATCTCCGGTGGGAAAATGATTTAGGACTTGTTATTGAAAAATGCGAAGATAAGGAGGATGAATGAATGTAGCTTTAAATGCATGGATACCAGTAGTAACACTGTCAGGGGTAAGAAAATTAATCAGTTTACGTGAAGTATTTGAGAAAGGAGAAGTTTATCTCGATCTTGCCGTTCGTCCTCATGAGCGTGTGGCTTTAATGCGGCTTTTTATTTGTATTGCTCATGCAGCCTTGAATGGACCAAAGGATTATGATGAATGGTGTGAAGTACCAAAACATTTATCTGAAGCCGCCGTGAACTATTTAGAGAAGTGGAAAGATTCATTCTATTTGTTTCACACAACAAAACCTTGGTTGCAAGTAGCAGAGTTAAAAATCCTTCCATCTGATGAAAAAAAAACTACAGATGATGAAAAATGTTGGTCCTTTCTCAATAAACTTTGTTTTACCCGTTCAAGTGGAAACAATTCAACACTCTTTGATCATACTTCAAATAGTGAAACACCAACAAAATATTCTCCTGCAGAAATTGCTTTAAATCTCCTAACATTCCAGAATTTTTTTGTTGCAGGGGGGAAAGCCTCTTCAAGATTATGGGGTGATTTTGTGATTGATAATCCACCAAATCCAAAAGGTGGCCCTTGCTCTGGCAAATCTATTATATTTACATTTATAAGAGGTAAGAATCTTCGCGAATCTATACATTTTAACCTTAATACATTCGATGATCTAAAATTAATTTATACAGATATTGAAAACTGGATGGGGAGACCATTATGGGAGAATCCCATCAAATCGCCCAAAGATAATGATTCTATCAGAAATGCAACCCTTACTCATCTTGGAAGATTAGTTCCGCAAACTAGAATGATACGTATAAAAGAAGATTGTATACATGTACTATTAGGACCAGGATTTCTTTATCCAAAATTTCAGGACGAAAAGAATCCTTTTTTCCCTGACTTATTCGCAACAACTATATTGAATAAAAGCGGAGAAATTGGATTATTATCGGCAAAACCAAGTATTTCTCTTTGGCGTCAGTTGCACTCTTTAATAGTTCGGCAAAAATCATTTTCTAACAAAAACCGTGGGTCCCTTTGTTTGCTAAATATTCCAAATGCAGATTCTTGCGACATTATTGTTAACGCAATGCTAACTAATCCTAAACAAGCAGCAGAAATCGTTGATCTTCTAGAATCAGTATTCCATATTCCTTCAAAACTTTGTAGTGATGTTGGAATTCTAACATATGGAAAAGAAGTCAGGGTTGCAGAATCCTTAGCGGGACGATTAGGTTGGGCTATTGAAGGGTATAGAGAAAAAATCGACGGTGGTTGGAAAGGACGTATAAAAAGTGCTGGTCCAAATTCAATTTTGCTAAAGGTAAAACTCCACTCTACTGCTTATATTCATTATTGGACAACTGCTGAGAATAACCTTTCATTATTAATGAATTATGTAGAATCTATTGGCACAGATAAGGTAAATCAAACAAAAGAAAAATGGCGAAAGATGCTTTTTACTACCGCTTGTGACGCATATCGCACAGTTTGCGGGCAGGAAACACCCCGTCAAATAAAAGCCTTTACTGAAGGTTGGAGTAGACTTGTCTCTATGAAGATAGATTCAACTGCTACTATCCATAAAAGAGAGGAGATTAATTGATGATTTCATTAATAGAAAGACTTCACAAATATAAGGATAATCGCGGGATAATGTCTAGTCTTCGATGTATACTCGTAGAAAATAAGAAGCACCGCGCTTGGCCTGCACTCAACAGATTAGGTGTAAAAATAACAGATGACGTGGCAGCCTTTATTGCAGGACTATACGCAACACATTCTGAGGACATTTCTGAAGGAAACTTTGGTGCTACATGTAAAATAATTGCGAATAATCAACGACAGAGGGAGGGGGAAGTCAGTGATTCAGAAAATGATACAAAGCTTTCTACTATAGAAAGACGTTTCCTTCATTTACTTTCAGCTGAAAGGGGAAATGAACTTTTTGGACGAGTAATGCGAATGGTTTTAATGGCTCAATCACATAATATAGCTATAAATTATGAAAAACTTATGATTGATATAAAATATTGGAATGATAGAACTAAAACCGAATGGGCAGCCGCATTCTGGGCCCCTCATATTGAAGCTAAATTTATGGGGAAGGAAGAGGTTTAATCATGAATTGGTTGACTCAAATAGAAATAGGAAAGAATACTGCAATAACTGAGGGTATAATTGATAATTACCTTTGGCATCAAAAGATTTGGGATTGTTTTCCGGATGATAAAAACCATAAACGCGATTTCCTTTTTCGCATAAAAGCTATGGAACACATAATCCGAATTTATATACTATCGCATCGAAAATCTGTTTGTCCGCATTGGTGTTTGTCGGATAATTTTGCTGTAAAAAAGATTTCCCCTACCTTTCTTTCACATCGGTATTATGTTTTTGATCTCTGGGTAAATCCTATAAGATGTATTGCAAAATTTGATTCAGATGGAAAACGTAAAAAAAGCGGGAAGCGTATTCCTTTAACTAAAAAGGACGAACTCAGTACATGGATTAGCCGTAAGGGGACATTGGGTGGATTTAAAATCCATGGAAGACACCCTCTTTATATTAGTTCGATGGTTGAAAACTATTTCGAAAAAAGAAGTAAAGGAGCATACCATGGAGGGGTACAGTTTCGCGGAATCTTACAAGTTACCGATTCAGATAAATTCAAAGAAACTTATTGCAATGGTATTGGCAGTGCAAAAGGTTTTGGTTTTGGGATGTTATTACTTTTACCCATTAATCTTTAATTTTTTATATTTTGGAGGAATATAATGAAACATTTAGAACTTCACATTATTCAGTCTGTCCCGGTTTCTTGTCTTAACAGGGACGATCTTAATTCGCCAAAGACGGCTGTTTTTGGGGGTGTACAACGTGCAAGAGTCTCGAGTCAGTCATGGAAAAGAGCGATTAGGGAGATGGCCAAAGAACTACAACCTGAATTGTTTAAAGGTAATAGGACACGCCGCATGGTTTACACACTTACAAAACGTTTGGTTAAGAAAGGATTTTCGGAAGATACCGCTATTGCTCTATGTGAACAGATTGCTGACATAATTGAAACACTCGACTCAAAAAAAGATGAAGACGGATATAAAAAAATAAAAACGGTTATGTTTTTTTCTGAAGCGGAATATGATTCTATTGCTAAAACAATAACTGAATCTAATGAAGTAAAAAAAGCAATTAATGAACTAAATGCCGCTTTAGCTATTGAAGATGAAAAACAAAAAAATAAAGAGAAAAAGAAAGCATTGAAACCAATTAATAAAATAGTATCAAAAGCAATAAGAGATATGCAATTAAAAGATGCAGCAGATATTGCATTATTCGGCAGAATGGTTGCAAATGATCCTTCCCTTAAAGTAGATGGCGCAACGATGTTTTCACATGCACTTTCTGTACATAAGGTTGAAAATGAAATTGATTTTTTTACAGCAGTCGATGATTTGCAGAAGGATGATCATGGAGCCGGGATAACAAGTACTTTGGAATTTAATTCAGCCACATATTATCGTTTTGCCGCACTTAATTTGGATATGCTGGTAAGCTCCGCTAATCTTGGTGCTCTTAAAAAGGAAGAAAGACAAGATGTAGTTAAAGCTTTTATAGAAGCTACAATAAAAGCTATCCCCGGCGCGCGAAGGAATTCTATGAATGGAAATACAATGCCAAATTATGTATTGGGAATAGTAAGAGACAAAGGGCACCCAACACAGCTTATTAATGCTTTTGAAAATCCGATTAAAACCAACCAAGGCTATATTGAGAAGGCTATTGAGCTACTTAAAATGGAGCATGCAAAGTTAAAAGAAATATGGGGTATTAAATCGATATTTGAAGAAGATATTCCGCATATAGGTTTTGATGATTTTCTGAAAGGGCTTGCAGCTTATGTCGAATGAAATAAAATATTTAGCCATTAAATTAGAAGGACCGTTTCAATCGTGGGGTTTTGATAGTCAATTTAATCGAAGGAACACAAGTTTAATGCCTACGAAAAGTGCAATAGCCGGAATCTGTTGTGCAGCATGCGGATTCGATCGTGGGGGACAAGACGAACAGGTATTTCTGAATAAATTTGAAGATATAAAAATGACTGCTATCGCGATACCAAGAGCCATTCAGCAAAAATTATATAATGGTAAAATCATAGAAAAAAACCTTAATGTCCGAAGGCTTCAAGACTTTCATACAGTGCAAAATACAATGAAAGCCAGCGGTATACTTGATAAAAATTGTGTTATCACTCACAGACAATATCTTAATGATGCCTCTTTTGGTGTGTTATTAAAAGGTAAATATGACATTCTAAAAAGAATAGCAGTGGCTTTGGAAAACCCCATATGGGGAATTTGGTTTGGGCGTAAAAATTGTATACCCTCAGCTCCGGTTTTCAGGGGCCTTTGTGAAAATAAGAAAGCTGCGTTGAAATTATTGATTAGAGTGGATGATTTATCTGGTTTTACATATCAGGATGAAGTTGATAATTTTATTGATGGTGAAGATTCAATACCTGATCAAGCAGTTTCCTTCCGTTCTGAGCAAAGAGTTTTTTCCCCCCGGAGAATCAAAACGGTAAGAGGCTTAAAGTGAGAATCCGCGGCAAACCCATCACTATAAAAGAACGCCATTCAATCCTGTTTTTGGAAAAAGGCCAAATCGATGTAAAGGATGGTGCTTTCGTGATTATAGATAAAACGG